>JAVYSB010000002.1:273193-280072 GCA_038729425.1 Thermoplasmataceae archaeon
CATTAACCATCCAAGCATTCTTGGATCTCTAAAACCGGGAGACACAATTTTTATGAGTGATGGCAAGGTTTCACTGACGGTAATCAACTCCTCCAAAGATCAGGCCACCGTTTCTGCTGGAGATAATGCCGTGATCAGGGACAGGAGCCGAATAAACATTCCCGGTAGGGTGCTCGATCTCGGTACGATCACCGATCGTGACAGGGAGTTCCTCAAGGAAGGCGTGGCAGGTCACGTGGACTATTTCGCGCTGTCGTTCGTTCAATCCAAGGCCAATGTGCAGAGCCTCCAGAAAGCTATAATGGATATCGGCGGATCCCAGGGGGTTGTTGCCAAGATAGAAACCAAGAGCGGGTACCAGAATATAGGTGAGATTGCAATGGCATCAGACGTGGTAATGGTTGCGAGGGGAGACCTTGGTGTGGAATTGCCACTGACCGAGGTCAGTCTAGCTCAGAAAAACATTATCTATCAATCCCACAGAAGAGGAAAGCCAACAATAGTCGCTACGCAGATGCTGGAGAGCATGGTAATGAGCGATTCCCCGACCAGAGCAGAAGTATCAGATGTTACCAACGCTATACTGGATAATGCCGACTCCCTCATGCTTTCTGAAGAAACTGCCATGGGAAAATATCCTGTACAGACTATCGAATATCTGAGCAGAATTTCTGAATACGTTGAAAGTCAGAGAATGGATTTTCCTGAGCCGGAAGAATTTATTGGGAACAAGGTAGCTTACTCTATTGCGGTTGCATCAAAGACAATCTCTGAAGATTCAAATGCAGAGGGAATAATAGCATTCACCCGCACAGGAAATACTGCCAGGATGATTTCCGCAGTGCGCCCGCGTGTGCCTGCATATGGGGTTGTGAATTCTGAATCTACGGCAAGGAAACTGAACCTGTACCGTGGCATCATCCCAGTCTTTTTGCCGATAAATGATGGGGAAACAACCGACGTTTACGACATGACGAGGAAATTCCAGGAATTGAACGGAATCAGGAGAGGATTGCGATACGTTGTTACCTCGGGCGCACCATACTTCCTGTTCGGTGGAACCAATGACGTCAGGGTCATAACTACAGGAAGGTACCTTGGGGTTGGGCACGCAAACGGCATTTCAGCTGACGGAACCGTGACGTACGGAACTGATGGAAATTGCAATATATTGGTCGTGAGCAAAGAAGATGAAATTCCATTGAACGCATCAAAATACGATGGAATTATATGCCAGAGTGCTGTCAGCAGCTTTCTGCGTGAAAGACTGAGAGAATCTGAAACATCTCTACTGAGCAATGCAAAACTTTTCTACGATATAAAGGAGGGCGATAATGTATTCATTGACGGATACACAGGAATAGTTGTATCATAATCCGGTGAACAAATCTTTCCTGATGGATTCAATGTCTACTCTGCCAGAATAGTCTACGTAAACATTTTTCAGTTTGACGTATTCTTCTATGCCATGCCTGCTTCCCTCTCCACCCTGTCCGGTCAGCCTGAAACCAGTATGATACCCCTGGGAGCTCTCCGGGCCAGGCTGGTTCACGTAGAGTTCACCAAATCTGATCCTGTCGGATGCCCTGAATATAAGCTTCTGATCCTCCGTGAACAGATATGATGCAAGGCCGTATCTGGAGTTGTTGGCTTCGGATATCATTTCGTCTTCATCGTTCACCTTCCTCACGCCGATTACAGGTCCAAATATCTCATCCCTGAAAATTCTTGATGACTCCTCCGCACCCTCGATCAGGGTTGGTTCGAGGAAATATCCATTTTTGAATTTTCCAGGCACGTTCGGTCTCTTTCCTCCCGCTATCACCTTCAAGCCGGCAAGGATGGAGTCGGAAATATACTTCTCAGTGTTTTCCAGAGCCTGATGATTTATCAGGGGTCCCATGTCGGAGGTCTCGGGATTGCCGACAACGATTGACTTCATGAGCGATACAGCTCTTTTTACAAAGGAGTCATACACATCAGCATGAACGTAGAGGCGCTCTGCGGCAACGCAAGACTGGCCGGAGTTCCATAATTTTGCCCACGCAAAGGCTTTCAGGGCATTATCCAGGTTCGCGTCCTTCCAGATCATGAATGGGGCTTTTCCTCCAAGTTCGAGTATCAACTTGGCCATGTTGTTCGAAGCTTTCTGCATTATGCGCTGTCCTGTTGCCGTTGATCCTGTCATTGTAATCAGGGAAACTTTTGGGTGCGCTATTATGTAATCTCCGACTTCGCTACCTTTTCCGGTTAGAAAATTGAGAACCCCTTTTGGAATCCCGGCCTCTATAAATTTCCGGACAATGAACTCTGCGCTTGCTGGTGTATCGGAGCTTGGCTTAAGGACAACAGTGTTTCCGGTAAGCAGCGCTGGAGCCAGTTTCCTGGCAACCATGCCAGCAGGGAAATTCCATGGGGTTATTGCAACAACAACTCCATAGGGGATCTTGTACTGGAATATGCGTCTAGTGTTGCTATCACCTTCAACAATGTCACCTGTTATCTTTCTTGAGAACTCTGCATAATACTGAAGCTGATCAAGGACGCCGTCAACCTCCTGTCTCGCTTCTATGGGGATCTTTCCGTTTTCCAGGATGAGTATATTTTCAAGATTTTTTCTGTCTTTTGCTATAAGCTCCCCTGCTCTGTAAATGATTTTTGAGCGAGCTACCGATCCGATGGAAGACCATCCATCAAAACTTTCTTCTGCGGCGTCAATCGCAGCGTCCACGTCTTCTCTTTTGGATGCCGGCATCTTTTCCAGGAATTCACCTGTCGACGGGTTATACTTATCCATTTCTTCACCATCATATGCAGGTCTCCAGGTACCGTCAATGAAATTGTTCATGGCATTCAATGCCCGCATCGCATAATAAGCTGACTGAAAAAGGTTAAATTGTTTGACAGGAGTTCAATTTAAGGGGTCTACATTCCTTGAGGATTTTTTGGAAGTACTGGGTATCAAGATTTATATACAATCTTGAATTTCCCGCTATACACGATAATTTCGGTGATCCAATGAACAATGGTGATTTTCTAAAAATAGAATATGAGGTCAGAGCAGGTGAGGAGAAGAAACTGGTAGATACCAGCAACGAGTCGCTAGCCAAGGAAAGCGATATCTATCACGAGCACAGGAAATACGACGATGAGGTCATCATTGTTGGTTCTGATAAGCAATTTCCAGAGATAAATGAGTCCTTGGAGAAATCCGAAGAGGGAAAGGAATACGAGGTCGTGATCCCTGCGGAGAAGGCATACGGAATCAGGGACAATAAGAACATTAAGGTCCATACAGCCAGGGAATTCCAGAGGCTGGAGATTAACCCTGTCGTGGGTCAGGAAGTCAGCCTGAACAATAGAAGAGGCAGGGTCCTTTCAGTAACGCCTGGAAGGGTTCTTGTTGACTATAATCACCCGCTTGCCAGCAAAACTATATACTATAAGTACAAGGTGGGCAAGATTTTAACCGATCCTGCTGAGAAACTGCTTGCGATAGTTCACATGTATTATCAGCCTGAAAAGGAAGATTTTCTCTGCTCTATTGAGGACTCCGTCGCCGTCATTTCCGTACCGGAAGATGCAAAGTTCGATCCTGTATGGCTTAATGCAAAGTACCTTGTCGTGAACGACATACGGAAATACCTCCCTGACAAGGATATATCAATAAGGGAATTCTACCTCAAACCCCCAAAAGAAGAGGAACATAAAGAAGAAGCGAAAGAAAAAGCCGAGGAGAATAATACTTCCGCCGAAGTAAAGCAAGAGACCTCAGAGAAGTCATGAATTCATAATGAACTCCAATTTCTCAGATCAACTCAAGACACTTTCAGAAAGAGTCAGGATAATTCTTGTAGCCCCGAAATACGAGGGCAATATTGGGGCTGTTGCCAGATCCATGAGAAATTCAGGTCTGTCTGACCTTGCGATTGTTAACCCCCCATATATCGGGGACGAGGCCATGGCCAGAGCCATGGCTGGCAGAGACATTCTGGATGGCAGAAAAATATACCAAACGCTTGAGGAGGCATCTCGTGATTTCTCAGTAATAGCAGCTACGTCAAGCGTGGCAACCTTGAACCGTAAAAAATTCAGGCGCATACCGGTTTCTCCGGATGAATTCTGGCAGGAATTCTCACTGAGGAATGACAGGATTGCAATAGTGTTTGGAAGAGAGGATGATGGTCTGCGAAACGAGGAAATAGAGTTCTGCAACTATTTCATAAATATCCCAGGATCACCCGATTACCCTGTGTACAACCTTTCTCATGCTGCCGCGATCATCCTGTACGAGATGATGAAACACGTTCCGAATCAGGTTGATTCGGACTACAAGGAGCCGATTTCTTCGGAGAACTATAATATTCTCATGGAAAGGATCGAGGAACTGCTTGATATAGTATCCTTTCCAAAATCAAGACGAAGGAACATTGATACTATGATCCGCAGAATCACAGCAAGATCTTCACTCACGCAGACTGAGTACTTCAAGATCATGGGCATCATAAGAATCCTCATTAAGCATCTGGAAAGCCAATGAAAGGCTCACACTCCACTGGAATGAAGTGAAAATGTTTATTAACGAATCTTAATTAACGCCTTACACGATGGATGTTCACCATGTCATTAGAAACACATAGAAAATCAAGCCCAGCCATGAAAGGGACAATTGAAAAATTGATCACGATTTCGAGAGATAACCAGTCAGTATTCTGGAGAGATATTGCAAAACGACTGAACGGGGGCAGGAGACGATATTCCTCGATAAATGTGGGAAAGATAAGCAAACTTGCAGCCGAGGGAGAAACTGTTGTGGTTGCAGGGAGTGTCCTGGGTAGTGGGTTCATTGACAAGAAAATAACCGTATCTGCACTTTCAATATCCGAAAACGCCAGGAAAAAGCTTGAGGATAATGGATCAAAATTCAAGAGCCTCGATGAGCTTGCGTCTGAGAATCCAAAGGGTACAAATCTAAGGATACTGAGGTAATTAAATGATATACATTGATGCTGATAATGCAATTTACGGAAGACTTTCAACCTATGTTGCCAAGCAGTTGCTTTACGGCGAAGGCGTCGTAATTGTAAACGCTGAAAAAGTGGTTATAACCGGCACTAAACCATTCCTTATCAACAGGTTCAAGGAGAGAAGGGAAATTGGAAGCGTCAGGAAAGGACCCGCATATCCGAAGACAGCTGACCAGATCCTCAGGAGATCAATAAAAAATATGTTGCCGTCAAAGACAACGACCGGGAAAGAAGCACTGAGGAGATGTGTTGTCTATAGGGGAAAGCCAAAGATACTGGAAGGAACGGAATTCGTTAAGGTCGACAGTGCGCTCAACCACAAGAAGAGTGGATACGTAACACTTCAGGATATCACATTCCAGCTTGGCCAGAGGTCGATTCAATGAAAGCAAACAATTCAATCGTAACATCTGGTAAAAGAAAAACCGCAGTTGCCAAAGCTGTTACAAAAAAGGGCAGCGGGAAAGTTACTATCAACGGATACCCCATTGAACTGCATCCCGTTTCCATATTGAGAGAGAAAATCAGGGAGCCTCTGCTGCTACTAGGGGATAAGGTTAATGGCATTGACATAGAAGTAACTGTGTCAGGCGGTGGCGTAACTGGACAGGCTGATGCATCCAGGACCGCTATTGCTAAGGGAATAGTGAAATTCGTTGCCGATGATACACTTGAGGACAAATTCAAGCAATACGACCGTGCGATGCTGGTTAATGATATAAGAAGAAAACTGCCCAAGAAGCCTATGGGAAGGGGCGCAAGGGTAAAGAGACAGAAGTCATACAGGTGATCATATGATTATCCCGGTAAGATGTTTCAGTTGTGGGAAAGTTGTCGCATCGGACTACGTCAGGTTTAGCAATAAGATGGCAGAGATACGCAGTTCTGGGCGCGAGCCGACACCGGAAGAGGTAAGCAAGACCCTCACTGATCTGCACGTTGATAGATACTGCTGCAGAAGGATGATTCTGTCACACACAGACCTCATAGATGAAATTCTTCCGTTTTCGTGAGGGACCGTGGGGTAGCTTGGTATCCTACCAGCTTGGGGTGTTGGTAACTTGAGTTCAAATCTCAACGGTCCCACCATGTTCATGGGGATATAGATAAGACCAAAAAAAGTTGTTATTTTTGATTAGATATATAAAAATTAATGAATAATAGTAGTTAAAATACCTTGTTTTCTCTGTAGATATTCCTGGTTAAGTATTTTCACAATCTTAGCCTTTAAGTTTAGGTTTTCATTTTTCCTGATCTTAGCCTTAATTTTGTATAGGGCTTGTTGTGAAATTCCCTTATCCCTGACATCTTTAGGCTTCAAAGTTAAGACCCATTCATAGAACTGCTTTGGATTCTCAAATTCCAGATAATCCTCATCATTAAGACCAAATACCGATGCATCGTCAAGGTTGTTTGATTCTCACCGCGTTTTATTTTTTTGGGAAGTCCACAATCAAAAGGAGAGAAATTATTGGATATATGGATAAAAATAGAAAATTATCATTATGATCCCAACAACTATTGAGGAATATGCCCATGCAATTGTATAATAGGTCTTGCTTCTTTTTCCTCTCGATGCATAAGATACTGCAGCAATAACACCCATTATTATACCTATGTTGGCATACCATTTGAGAACTGAGAATACAAAACTGCCGTAATAAAGGAAATTAGATTCGGAATAGTAAAAGAGGACGTTCAGGGCAATAGTATTAGTAAATATGGAAATTCTTCCCACGTAATTATGCTCTGAAAGATAACCTGCAATTATCAATGAAATAGGTGCTAGATACTGAATGTACCTACTTGGAACTGCCAAAGATATCCATGGGAAACCAATGATACTATTGAT
>JAVYSB010000003.1:0-2961 GCA_038729425.1 Thermoplasmataceae archaeon
ATAGAGGATGTGCGTAATGGGCTTGGCCGGATTTGAACCGGCGGCCTTCGCTGTGTGAGAGCGATGTCATAACCGCTAGACCACAAGCCCTGACATGTGAAGAGCAATGCATAATATAATTATTGCAGTAATTCCCTCGGCAAGGGTATGTTGAGTTGAATTCTGCAGACCAGTTGAACTTAAAGAGCCTAAGAAGATGTTACTTGTAAATAACCTGCGAAATGTCCCGCTAACCTTGAGATTTGAACTAATGTGAAATGTCAACCTTCTAATTGCCAAGCAGTGCCAAAAGTTAAAAGCAAAAAACTGATTGCCGTGTGTTCCGTTAATTAGTAAGTGTGATTCGTGAGCACTTATGACGACGCGGAACGATAATTCACCAGCCCCATGGGCTCCGGATGCAGCGTATGGTGTGTCACCTTGCAATGAACATCCGATCAGAGGGTGGTAGAAAATATCCCCAGCGGGTCAGTGGGTTATGAAATGTGATTAACTTCCGTTAAGCTGGGGTAAACACTTAAACTGATCTATATGGAAAATCAGATTAGAATACTCAAAGTGCAAAGCGATGATTTGGAAGATGTAGTTTCAACTGTAAAAAAATACATAAACACGTACGAGGTTCAAGTTACCCCCATTGAATTGAAATTCCTGTTTTTTTATAGCGATAATCCGGATTTCAGTGATCAGTTTGACAATCTGAGGAAAGAACTTGTCCCAAGAGGGTATATCCCCTTTGTACAGCAGGACGGGGAAAACTTCGTTGGTGTAACCAGAAGACCTCCCACCAAATACAGAGACGTCTGGGTGAATCTTGTCATGCTGATCCTCACCCTTGCTTCGACGGTATATGTTGGATCTCAGCTCTCCGCTGATTTCGTTTCTCCAGGCCCCGGTTCAATCTACGTGCGCTTTTTGTACGGTCTGGTGTTTTTCTCGCTTCCCCTGATGTTCATCCTCGGCATACACGAATTCGGCCATTATCTTGTCGCCAAGAGATTTGCAGTAAAAGCCTCCCTGCCATTTTTCATACCTTTTCCCATTGGACTTGGAACTTTTGGGGCGTTCATATCTCTTCGTGACCCCATACCCAACCGGAAAGCCATGGCTGAAATAGGAGCAGCCGGCCCCATGTTCGGCTTCCTGACCGCTTTACCTCTCCTGTTTGTTGCCAATTATCTCAAGGATATTTTTCATGCCGTGCCTGGTGCCCCCCCATATCCATATGTTATTCACCTTCCATTTATATATCCACTCTTTGGCCTTTCGTCTGCTTCCGCTGCGCCTGTTTTTCCCATGGTATTTGCAGTATGGGTTGGTATGTTTGCCACAGCCATGAACCTCCTTCCTGTAGGGCAGCTGGACGGCGGACATGTTGCTAGAGGTATCCTCGGCAAACGTTCATCATTCATCGGTTACGCCTTTGTAATTTTCCTCATCGTCATAGGTATTTATTACACCGGATGGTGGATACTTGCGATTTTCGTGATTTTCGTTGGCATAAACCATCCACCTGCACTGGACGATTATTCTAAGCTTTCCAGAAGGGACATAGGAATTGGCCTTTTCTGTCTGCTGATGTTCATACTTACGTTCACCATTGTGCCATTATCTTTGCCGGCGTGACCCCTCAAATAATTTTTTATGCCACATTCCCGTTATCATATTCATGAAAGCAATGGCTGTACTGCCTGCGTTCCTTCCAATTGAGGAAATTAAGACAAGTGTTGCGCAAATTCTTCCTGATCTTGAGATTCGGACAGATACAGATTTCGACAAAAGCGATGCCGACGTACTGGTTATAACAACATTTACAAAGGTTACTGGCGATATTGTTGATAAATTTCCCTCCCTAAAACTTATACAGGTTGCAAGCACCGGCTATGATAATGTGGAAATGGAAGCACTTAGGAAACGCGGCATAATGCTCTGCAACATTCCAGTTGCAAACAAGGAAAGCGTCGCAGAACATGTGATTGCAATGGTTCTTTCTATACTGAAGGATATGCGATTCCTAGACGCCGAGCTGAGGTCAGGAAACTGGCCAGTGTTAACTGGATCCAGGGAACTGAAGGGCAAGACCTTTGGCATAGTTGGCATGGGAGCCATTGGTGTGAAGCTTGCCGAGAGGCTCCTACCATTCGAGGTTGCGCTGGTTTACCATGATGTCCAGAGACTTCCAGAGCCCAGAGAACAGGAATTAGGACTTACTTACCTGTCATTCAAGAAACTCCTTGAGTCAAGTGATATAGTCTCAGTTCATGTACCACTCACTGAAAAAACGGCAAAACTGTTTTCAACATTCGCCTTCAACAGCATGAAAGAGGGGGCTATATTCATTAACACATCGAGGGGTGAAGTTGTTGACGAGGACGCCCTGATAACCGCTACGAAAAACAGGGGATTGCGTGCCGGGCTTGATGTTTACACCACCGAGCCTCCAGACCCGAATTCACAGCTTTTCAAACTAGAAGGCGTGCTGTTTTCCCCGCACATAGCCGGCGTCACAATAGAGAGTCAGCAGAGGTTCATAACCGAAACTGTATCAAATGTGCTGAGATATGTGCAGGGCATGGAACCGCTTTACCGGGTGCTTTAGATGAGGGGGTATGACATATTTGAAGATGCGCTGGAATCTCTTGACCTCTATCCGGTTTTTGGTAACCCCGGAACCACAGAGATACCCATGCTGAGAAAGGTTAAAGGTTATGTTCTTACCCTTCACGATTCCATAGCTGTCGGCATGGCCGATGGAGCTGCCCAGGCTGGCAGAGGTGCAACACTTGTGAATCTCCATGACCTGCCGGGTGTGGCCAACTCCATGGCTTTTATCCACACTGCCAGACTGAACAGGTCACCTATTATAATAACAGCTGGACAACAGGACATGAGGCACACATTCTACGATCCCTTGCTTTACCACAACCTGCTTTCTCTTATTGGAGATGCCGTGAAGTACAA
>JAVYSB010000003.1:3059-6760 GCA_038729425.1 Thermoplasmataceae archaeon
TCACACTGCCAGACTGAACAGGTCACCTATTATAATAACAGCTGGACAACAGGACATGAGGCACACATTCTACGATCCCTTGCTTTACCACAACCTGCTTTCTCTTATTGGAGATGCCGTGAAGTACAAGTTTGAAGTATCGCAGGCATCTGATATTGGGCCAGCCCTCGCGAGGGCAAGGTCAGTTGCAATGACACCTCCCATGGGACCTGTCTTTCTCTCTTTCCCTATGAATGTAATGGATCAGGAATCCGATAATCCTGGCGTTGTTAGGCACGATCCCAATACCGGAATCATTGACAATAATGCGGTGAAAGAGATCGTTGAAAGGATAAACGCATCGTCAAACCCTGCGGTGGTCTTCGGTTATGAGACTGACGTTTATGGTGCATTTGAGGAAGCACGCCAATTTTCGCATGCTTTAGGATGCCCGGTATACGGGGAGCCGCTGGCAAACAGAGGCGTGTACTATTCATCAGATGAGTCCTATGCAGGTGATCTTCTCCCTGCTACTACGCTTATAAACCTAAAGCTGCTGAAGCATGACCTCATACTGTTTGTAGGGGCTGACATCACGCTGTACCCATACCTCCCATCACCGCTGCTTCACGGTAAGGAGGTAATATTTGTAGGCATGGATATCACCAATAAGATCGGCAAGTCCTATACCATGAACCCCAGGGAATTCCTTGCTGCAGCTACTCCAATGGTTTCGAGGAAAGGAAATTTCAGGAGACCAGAAGATTACTTCTTCGCAACAGAGGTTGCAAGGGAAAGAAAAACCATGGGGCTGAACTTTGTCCTTTCAAGAACAAAAAAGGTATTTGACAATTATACCATTGTAGATGAGGCTATTTCCGCTTCGCCGGTCGTAAGATCCGTTATGGGGTATTCCCCAATGAGCTATTTCTCTGCCAGGAGTGGCCAGCTTGGCTGGGGCATCCCTGCCGCCATGGGGATATGCACAGTCCGCGGCAATACTCTTCTTATAGTAGGCGATGGTTCCTTCATGTACACCATCCAGAGCCTGTGGACAGCAAAACGTTATGATATACCGCTGAAAATTCTGGTCCTGAACAATGAGGGTTACAATATCCTGAAAAGCTATTCCAAGAGCTATTATCCGGGAATGGAGAACTCAGATTTCTTTACCCTGAACCTCGACATTCTCTCCGTGGCAAGGGGTTTTGGAATAGAGGCTAAGGTCGCTGACCCCGAACTGAACGAGTTGGGGTGGCTCAAGGAAGGAAACAAGGTCAGAATACTAGTCGTAAATGTGAACAGCGAGATACCAAAACTGTTTCTATGAGGGCTCCGGGAAAACCCGGCCAAGGAACCTGTAGACTCTTGTATTGGGATCTTTCCAGCAGTTTTTTCCCAAGCCCGCTTTTATGCATGTCTGTTCAAGGAACTCCTTCGGTGAGAGATGGAATTCTTCCATGACCTGTGGTAGAAGGAGTCCGCTATAAAGGCCATTGGTTACTTCAAGACCGTGACTGCCCCTTGTGATGAGAACGTCAAGATTTGTTTTTTCGTTGATCCTAATCTCCTCCGTATCACTCAACACGGTAACTTCATATTCGAGACCAGCCAGTTCGGGCTCTGTTACAGGTGGAAACCTCGGGTCTTCAGTGGCCGCATAAACAGCCGCTTTCTGGGTTCCAACATAGAGAGGGTAGATTGCCTGAACAAACCCTATGCAACCTCTCAGTTCCCCGTTCGCATTTATGGTAACAAAAACTCCTGCATGCCGCCTCAATGATGGATCGATCCTTCTGACTTCTGGGACCTTGACCCGTTTCACCGTCTCTTCAACAGCTTCTCTTGCGATTTTCAATAGAGTTTCTCCATCTTCTGGCAGGATCGAGTAAACCTCTTCGATTTTCATGATCTGTCATATTACAATGAACAAGGTGGTATAATAGTTGATCCCACCTGAAAGCTTATCATAACGCATTGAGGAGTGTTCGTGACACCTGTTTACGACATGGAATAGACCGATGGATCCCGCAATTCTACCGGATTTCCCATAAATTTCCAGTTTATTTCTCAGTAGAAATTTTACTGGGAAGACTCCATATCTTCTATTTCCGCATCTCTGATAGCCTGTAGTCCATAATTTCTTTCGCTGTTAGATATGCGTCATGGATGCAGTCTGGCAGGCCCACACCGTGATAAGCTGATCCGGTAAAGTAAAGTCCCGGGTGGTCCAAGAGAAGTTTGTTGATCTGGCTCATGCGATCAATGTGACCAACAGTGTATTGCGGCAGAGCATTTTCCCATCTGAAAACCTTCGTAAACTTTGGCCGTGCACTGATCCCCGCAGTTCTTCCGAGGAAATCCAAGACACTCTTCGTAAGGGATGCGTCGTCCATTTTCCTGAATTCCTCGTGCCCGAACCATCCAACATAACATCTGGCAAGCAGCGTGTCGCCCGGCGCATGGATCGGCCACTTAAGGGATTCCCATGTACATCCGGTAACAATTTCATCCTCGGTTCTGGGAACTAGAAAACCATGTCCCTTTACTCCAGTTGCACTTTCAATATCCGTTTTCCTGTAAGCAACTGAAACAACTGCCGTTGATACATACGGAATGGTGTCCAGGATAGTTGAAATTCTGCTGTCCATTCCGATCAAAATCGAGGACGCCGCGTACGCAGGAACGCTCAGCACAACGGCGTCAGCATCCATATGCTCTCCATCGACAAGTGAAATCCTGAACTTTCTTGCAGCGGCCCGCTTCGATTCTATTATGCCCTGCACTGTGGTGTCAAGTAATATCTTAGTACTTTTGAGATTCTTTTGGATGGAATCAGTCAGCTGCTCCATTCCCCCCTTCAGCGATACAAAGGTTATTCTACGGCTATTCCGGTTTCCTGTGCTGCCTCCTGATCCGGACTTTTTCTTCATTCTGCTCATGGCACGAATTAAGCTTCCATGTTCCGATTCCAGCGCGACCAGCGATTGAAGGCTGCTTCTTACACTGAGGTGGTTTACGTCCCCGGCATAAATGCCGGCATAAAGTGGTTCAACTATCTTTACCAGAAACTCTTTTCCGAATCTGCGGCCCATGAAAGAGCCGATTGACTCGTCCTCCTGACCACTCTTCCTGGGAATGACCAGATCCATCAACGCCCTGAACTTCCCGCCAAAGGAGATTAGATCCGTAGATACAAATGGCCTCAATTTGGTCGGCATACCTGACTCTGTTCCTTCTGGAAGCCTCGAAAGCTTTCCACTGTTGAGGATGAACGTACCCTTGGTTGCCGCGTTGGCTTCCGTCAGATCGCCAGACAGTCCGAGATCGCTGCACAGTTCCAGTGCCCACGGCTTCTGGGTGAAAAAGGAGTCGGGACCGGCGTCTATAATAAGCCCATTTTCCGTACGGGTCAGCACCTTCCCTCCCAGCCTATTTCCTGACTCAAGTAGGCTGACATGAATTTCGATGCCAGATTCTTTGGAAAGTTTTTCTAGATAATAGCATGTGGAAAGACCAGAAATCCCCCCACCGATAACTGCGATCTCCACAGGTTCCAATTATGTCACCAGTCTCCTGTTATTGCGATGCAATTCAATTCATTTTCGTTCTTTCACCCACGGTTGGCATATATCAACAATAATCTCTTACTTTTCACTGAAGAACTGCTTTAATAAACCCTGGGTCACAAATGAAAGGATATTTATTCCTTTTCGCCTTAT
>JAVYSB010000003.1:6858-47436 GCA_038729425.1 Thermoplasmataceae archaeon
TTCAATTCATTTTCGTTCTTTCACCCACGGTTGGCATATATCAACAATAATCTCTTACTTTTCACTGAAGAACTGCTTTAATAAACCCTGGGTCACAAATGAAAGGATATTTATTCCTTTTCGCCTTAGTTATTTATGAGATATCCAGCAGTTTCTGGGATGTTCTATCCGGCGGACAAATCTGACCTAGAATCCATCATAGACATGTCGCTGTCGAAAGCTGAAATTCCAGAATTATCCATAAGGAGATTGATAGGGGTCGTTGTTCCTCATGCTGGATACGAGTACTCCGGAACAACGGCAGCGTATTCGTACAATATCCTGAAGAAATATGCTCCTGGCCGAGACTTCGTGATACTTGGCCCAAATCACAGGGGAACTGGTTCAAGCATAAGCACGACCAGAGATGATTGGAGGACCCCGTTGGGTGATGCCCGGGTCAATGTTGACATAATGAATGAGATCCTGTCTGAAGCAAAAATTGTGGATAATGATCCAAGATCCCATCAGGCTGAGCATTCCATCGAGGTCCAGATACCATTCTTGCAGCGGATCTTCGGCAATGACTTCTCCTTCGTTCCCTTATCCCTCTGGTACCAAGAGGAGGACGTGACGGAGATCCTGGGTAATGTTCTATCTAGGCATTCCGATGAGTTCAGCATAATTGCGAGTTCTGATCTTAACCATTACCAGAAAAAGGAAATAACCGATCACAAGGATCTTGAACTGATTGCAAGGATAGAGGAGCTCGACATAAAGGGATTTTATAAGACGTTAAGGGATCTTGACGTCAGTGCCTGTGGATACGGTGCGATCGCAACTCTGATGCGTGTTACAGTGACACTCGGTGGAAAGATCAAGCTCATTCACCATACCACTTCAGGGGAAGTCACTGGCTACGGTGAACCGGTTGTGGGCTATGCCTCTCTGGTGTCCTATCTATGATGGAAGCTTCGCTTTATGAAACGATCAGTGATAACAGGGTAAAGTGCACAGCCTGCTGGAGATACTGCATCCTAAAGCCAGGACAGACCGGATTCTGCGGGGTCAGGTTGAACAGAGAAGGAAAGCTGTATCTCTCTGTTTATGGCATAGTATCTGCAATGCATGTCGATCCCATAGAGAAGAAGCCGGTCCTGCACATGTACCCAAATTCCAAGATTCTTTCTATTTCCACGACAGGTTGCAATTACGCCTGCGCATACTGCCAGAACTGGGATATCAGCCAGAGAAGGAAGGCAGAGGGCGAGGCGATTTCTCCTGAGGACATTGTCGACAAAGCAATCCGGCATGGCTGCGCCGGGATTGCTTACACCTACAATGAACCTACCATTTTCATGGAATTTGCTCATGACGTAGGAGTTCTTGCAAAGAAAAGAGGATTGATTAATATTTTTGTTACAAACGGTTTCGAAACTGATGAGGCAGTCTCAATGGCAGAAGACTTCCTGACAGCAGCCACGGTTGATTTCAAGGGAAATGCGGGGGCAGCATTCTACAGGAAATTCATATCCGTGCCAAGCGCCGATCCCATATATCACACTCTTGAACGGATGAAGAAATCCGGCATTCATTTGGAGATCACGGATCTCGTTGTCACGGAAGTGGGTGATAATACAGATGACCTCAGGAACATGCTCAACCACATACTTGATGCCGTGGGAAATAAGGTTCCGATAGGATTTCTGAGATTCCACCCAGATTTCAAACTCATGGATCTGCCGCCAACACCTATTGAGACCATGGAACTTCACCACGACATCGCGATGGAAATGGGATTCAAATATGTGTACATAGGCAATGCTCCAGGTCACCGTTACGAAAATACGTACTGCCCCGGATGCGGTGCGCTGATAATGGAAAGGCACGGCTTCAGGACCACGAAAGTCATGGTTAAAAGTAATGGAAAATGCAGTTTCTGTGGCTATGACACCGGAATAATAACGGGTAATTGGGGAAAATAGCCCAACCCTAAGACTCTTTGGCAACTTCTTTATAGATTCTCGGGTTGTATTCTCATGGCTTTTTCAGATGATAGAGATACTCGTGGTTGTGCAGGAGAAAATGATTGGAAAAGGGGGCGTGAATTTTAAATGTGGTTTTTCAGGAGCCCACAGGTCGTGTTCGGGGAGGATGCCCTTTCATTCCTTTCAAATCTACCTTTGAGAAGAGCTGCCATCGTCACCGACAGGTTTCTTGCAAAAACTCCCCTACCGGGCATGGTCAGGGATGCCCTCCCGGAAGGTTCTGAAGCCATTGTCATAGGCGATGTTTCAGAGGAGCCTGACATGAACCAGATGCTCTCTGGAATGGAAGAGTTGAAAAAGTTTTCCCCGGACTGGATAATCGGCCTTGGCGGCGGGTCATCTATGGATACTGCCAAGATCATGTTTGCCTTGTACGAGCGTCCCGATCTGTCTGTATATGATGTAACTCCGCTTGTTCCTCTCTACCTGCGGAAGAAGTGCAGGCTGGTGGCCATCCCGACTACAAGCGGGACAGGATCTGAATGTACCTGGGCCGCGGTCATCTCCGAAAAGAACGAGATGAGAAAGAATGAACTGGCGTCTCCGGAAATATTGCCTGACTATGCTATTCTTGATCCGAGAATGGTTTTGAACCTCCCACGCGAACAGACCAGGAACACTGCGGTTGACGCAATCACCCACGCAATAGAATCCTACGTCAGCCAGTGGAAGAATCCATATTCAGACGCACTTGCGGAAAAAGCTCTTTCACTTATCATTGGCAACCTTGGAAAGGTTTTGGAGAACCCCTCAGACCTGGAATCGAGGAGCAACCTACACATAGGTGCCTCCATGGCAGGACTATCTTTCTCGAATTCCCAAATCGGCCTGGCTCATGCGCTTGGGCATTCACTCGGTGCGCATTTCAAAATTGCACATGGAAAGGCGGTTGGGTTGTTCCTTCCCATTGTGATTGGTTACAATAACAGATCAAGTGGAAATAGGTATGACGTGCTGAATTCACTTTTCCCTGGTTCCATCAGAAAGGGAAATCTACAGGAATCAGTGGTGGCCCTTTTCAAAAACATAGGACAGCCTGTTAGCATAGGGGAAACCATGATCACTAGGGAAGATTACCTGAAATCACTTGATTCACTTGTCTCTCTTGCTTCTGAATCTACTGGTGTGACCATGAACCCAGAAGATTCCAATTCCGAAGATATCAGGAAAATGTTTCTTGCTGCACTCGGAGGTGCGTGAATGGTGGAGAAATACGGGAACTTTATAAACGGAAGTTTTGATTTTGATGGAGAACAGCTGGATCTCAGGAGCCCGACTGACGGATCAGTCATAGCTCGCATTACCATTGCTGGAAGAGAAAAAACTGAGGAGGCAATAGACGCTGCGTATGACGCATTTTATAGGAAGTGGGTCCATACGTCCATAAAGGAACGCCGTGTGCTCCTTGAAAGGCTTGCAGACAGGATAATGGAAAGGTCTGGAGAATATTCCACACTTGAATCTTTAAACACAGGGAAAACCCTCAGGCAGAGCACCCTGATGGATATACCCCTTGGGATTGAGCATATAAGGTATTTCGCCAACAATGACGATTTCAATCAGAGCCGGAGAATAAAACATCCGGAATACCCGGATACTGAGGGGGAAGTTCAGTATGCACCCATGGGCGTGGTTGGTGCCATTGCACCATGGAATGTTCCCTTTCTGATGGCTGTATGGAAACTTGCACCGGCCCTCCTCGCAGGCAATACGGTTGTATTGAAACCGTCGCACTTTACTCCCTTAACCGCGCTGCAGATGGCTGCGGACATAAGAGAAGCGGGTTTCCCACCTGGAGTCGTGAATGTAGTTACCGGACAAGGGTCCTCGGTGGGAGAAGCAATGACCCAGAGCAGAAAAGTCAACATGATCAGCTTCACGGGATCAACGATCACAGGAAGGAAGATAATGCGAGATTCCTCCGAAAATATAAAGAAAGTAACACTGGAACTAGGTGGAAAATCCCCAAACATCGTGATGGATGATTGTGATCTTGACCACGCTGTGAAGGGTGTAATGTTTGGCATATTCCTGAATTCTGGCCAGCTGTGCGAGTCAGGCAGCAGACTGCTTGTCAGCTCGAAGATCAGGGAAAAATTCCTCCAGAGGATGAGATCGTATCTGGAAGGTATGAAGGCAGGGAATCCAATGGATATGGAAACGGATGTGAGTGCAATCACTACCGAAAAGCAGAAAAAAAAGATCACAAGCCTTGTGGAAAAAGGTGCCGCGGATGGTTCAAAGATCTTTTACAGGAAGAACATGACATCTGCACCTGAAAGCGGATTCTATTATCCGCCAACCATTCTCACTGAAGTCCCCCCTGAATCTGAAGTGGCGCGGGAGGAAATATTTGGACCTGTACTTTCCGTGACTGAATTCGACTCGGACGACGAGGCAATAGAAATCGCAAATTCCTCCAGATACGGTTTAGCTGCCGGGGTATGGAGCCAGAACATATCGCGCGCGAGGAAAATTGGGAGCAGACTTGAATCCGGCACGGTATGGGTCAACGAGTATCATCTGCTCTCTGCAGCAGCTCCCAGGGGAGGGTTCAAGGATAGCGGAATTGGCAGGGAGCTGGGCATGGAAGGTATCCTGGAATATACCCAGACGAGGCATCTGTTCATAAGCAAGGGAAAAACGGATCAGGATGATGTGGCCTATGGTTTGCTGCTTGGATCGCAATAGTGCCACATGCAAAATATGGATGGTTTCCAGGTGTAAACTTCCGTTGTTGCGAAGTGCTAATGCCCATTGAGTTGACAATAAAGAGTATGTCTACCGGGGCCTTTGCCATGCAGATCATTCAATGATGTTTACTGTTAGGAGGTTCGGGAATTTAGCTCTGCCACAGCGGGAAAATCCTTTTTACCATCGTACGACACACGCATGATCCTTTTCCTGATCTCCTGCAAACTCCAGTAAAGCTAAGTTTTTATTTGCCTGTTGGAATAGAGTCAACATGAATGATACGTTTTCCGAGTTTGTGGATTACCTAACGGAAAACATGCAGTACATCAAGGATTCGTTGGTAATGGACAGGGGATCGGAATCTTACAAGCACTATGAGAAGGTCTTCCTCGAGAATTTCCACGAGTATCGGGCTGTTGGTGACTTCAGGGGATCTGTGTCTGCAACAGACAGCACTGAGTTCGTGAGAGAACTGTATTCGGGAAAGAAGATCGTACTTATCAGAGCGTACACTAGGATGGGCAATGATGTTACAAGCAAATTCCTTGCGGAGGTTCTCTCAGTGGGCCGTGATGACCTGAGCCTGTTCATAGGTCTTCTCATGGAACACTATGAGCATCTTTCCACGATGGAATCCCTGAAGACCTGCAAACAGGACTTTGCACTGATCGACGGTTCACTTGTGGGACGTCTTATCCACGATCGGGGAAAACTCAGTGCCTCTGGCTATGAGAACTTTACTGAACTTTATTTTTCAACCCTTGAGGAACTTTTTC
Organism: Thermoplasmataceae archaeon; assembly: GCA_038729425.1. Lineage (NCBI taxonomy): Archaea > Methanobacteriati > Thermoplasmatota > Thermoplasmata > Thermoplasmatales > Thermoplasmataceae > Thermoplasmataceae archaeon. The sequence continues at coordinate 12,356 of JAVYSB010000003.1, forward strand.
ATATTTCTGCTGAAGTAGAAGTGCCGCTAGTTTTTGTTTCAAAGAGTTCTGATTCCAGAGTATTTACACGATACCTCCAGACACTGATTGGGGATTCTGGAAGATTTGGGGATGAGACTGACCACCTTCTTGTAAGATCCATAGCCCAGAGCCACGGATATACTACTCCAATAATGATGCCCATGAAGATAGGCGCCACGGGACGCAGGATAAACGTGGTGTCTTTTCACGCCGTGCCTGATACCATCGATCTTCCTCTTAAGGTCGACATATTTAATGGCAAGAAACAAGAAGAAATCATCGAATCTCCTATACCGGTTGAGGTGAACCGGGAAATACTGAGTATGATTTTTTGGGGTTACGGGGGTATCAAGGCTCACAATATCTGGCTTGCGGATGTAGACAGGCTTGTGAAATTCAAGACACCTGAGATTGAGAATCTCTACATGAAAACATTTGAAAAGATGACAGGTATACATTTCTATGAAACGAGGGGTGAACGACGTGCAAGAATCCGCATCTAACATTGGTTACACTGTTGGGGAGAATACCTCTGATCGTTTTCAATTCGTGATCAGCGTCGATACTCCTGTGAAGAAATGGGACTATGTTACTATAATGTATGGTGGTTCGAAAATCCTTGGACGGATAGAGAGAATTGTGTCGCGAAGTGAACTTCTGAATGACAGCATGGATTTCTCCAGCATACAGAAGTATGTTGAATCCAATATAATGGATCAGGTCTGCATATGCCAGGCACGCACGCTGGGATTATTCGATGGGGGGAAGCTAAAACAGTCAAGGGAACTGCTCCGCCCAGGGCTAAAGGTGTATTCAGCTGAATCATCTCTGCTTCAGAAAGCATTTGGCTATCCCGGTGACGATGCCATAGAAATAGGCTACCTGGGTGACAGGCAGGACGTTAAGATTTCGGTCAGCGCGAATGGGCTGAGAAGGCATCTTGCCATTGTTGCACAGACAGGCGCCGGAAAGAGTCACACGGCAGGCGTGATAATGGAAGAACTGCTGAGGAAAGGCGCTTCAATTATTGTGCTTGATTCTCACGCGGATTACGTATTCATGAAATCTGGAGGAACGGCAAATCCGTATTCACGGTTCATCAGGACCTTCCGGACGCCACTGAGCACCGGAAGGTATGATCTGGCAGGCAAGGGGATAGTGGAAGAATTCACACTCCGCTTCCAGGACCTTACGATTGAAGACGTCACAGGAATAATGAACATAAGGGAAAACTGGACAAACCTTGCAAACATCGTTGAGAATGCGATGAAGTCCATGACCGGAAAGGGAGATTTCGCCGATTTTCTCAACGCACTTGAGAATCTACCAGCAGGTGACAGGAGAAAGATAGATGGCAGGATAAAGTTCCTGAAAAAAATCAGAGGCATATTTTCGGACGCCACGACGGGAAGGTCAGATTACCTTGCTCCGGGCCAGATGAGCATTCTTGACCTTTCCGGAATGGATCAGTTCATGGCGAATTATTTCTCTTACAGAGTTGTCAACGAAATCTATGAGAGCAAGCTTTCCTCCGCGTACAGGTATCCTGTATTCATTTTTGTCGAAGAGGCTCATAATTTTGTCCCTCCGGGATCTGTGACCCAGATTTCACAGATCATCAAGAAGATCGCTTCCGAGGGGAGAAAATTTGGCATATTCCTGGTTGTCATCACCCAGAGACCGGGGAAGATAGACCAGGATGTCCTCAGCCAGTGCAACTCCGAGATCATCCTGAGGATCACGAACCCACTGGACCAGAAAGCCATTATTGAAAGTGGAGAAAGTGTGGGAGAATCAGTGATGTCTGATCTTCCCTCACTGGATATCGGTGAGGGGATCCTGCTTGGGGAATTTGTCCGGATGCCGGTAATTGTGAAGATAAGGGAGAGAGAGACAATTGAGGGGGGAGGAGATGTTGACATCGTTACCCTTCTTAAGGAAAGCCTTCAGGAAAGAAAGAAAAAAAATAGCGCCGATAGCGTGAGAGGGGATATATCCAGCGTAATGGGTGATTGAGATGATAAAATTCATGCATATTTCTGACACACATCTTGGGGCCAGGCAATATATGATGGAAACCAGGGAGGAGGATTTTTACGATTCATTCAAAGAAGCAATAGATATAGGATTCAGGGAAGATGTTGATTTTTTTGTGCATTCCGGTGACCTTTTCCATTATGCCGACCCGAGCAATAGGGCGCTTACAGAATTCAAGAATGCCGCTCTCAGGATCAGGGAGGGTGGAAAGAAAATGTACGTGATTCTGGGGGACCATGACAGACCGAAGCGCGTAGATTTCCCTGCCGCGAACATATTTGACCACCTCAACATCATCCTTCTGGGAAAAGATGGCTGCGAAAGTACGGCATATACCAAAAATGGCGAGGAGGTAACGATATGCGGAATTTCAAATATGAAGGGTTTCAGGAAACCGAGGCTACCGGATGAATACAGGAAAGCTGAAGCTGTCGCGAAAGGGGCTCAATCCTCCATCCTGATCTCTCACCAGGCAATCGAAGGTTACCTTCCGCCAGACGAATGTGAAATCCTCAGGAAGGAACTCCCGGTGAACTTCAGTTATATGGCTTTCGGGCATATCCACGATTCTGACCTCCAGAACATAGGCAACAGTACCCTTGCGTACGCCGGATCCACCGAGATGACAAGCACTAGGGAGATTAGATCATATGCAAAGAACGGGAAAGCTGTCAACATCGTTGCACTTGAAAATGGAAAAGCAACTGTGAAGAGGATTATCCTGAGCAAAGTGAGACCACAGTTTGTGGTTGACGCGAGACCTGAAAATTACCTCAAGCTTGTTGAGGATGGTATATCGAAGGCACAAAGTTCAGGCCACTTGAAAACTCCAGTGGTCACAGTGAGCATATCAGGGAAGATCGATAAGGCAGGTGTCATGGAGAAGTTGAACTCAATGAAAGAGGCAGCCATTTTCAGGAAACCAGAATTCATAAGCGAGGAACATGCGTCTAAGGAGAGACCTGATGAAAACAGCATGCGAAGCTACTTCGAGACGTATTTCGCCGAGAAGAAGGACATGGCTGAACTGGCCATGAAACTCTATGAGACGCTTCTCAGGGAAGATGATAACATAACGTATACCACAGTCTTGAACCAGCTTGGCGTAGAAGAAGGTGACCTGTAACTTGATACTAAAATCAGTGGCGCTATCAAATTTTGTTTCCCACGAAGACAGCAGCATCGATTTTGCGACAGGAGTGAATATGATCGTTGGGCAGAACGGGGCTGGAAAATCCAGCATAGTGGATGCGATCAAGTTCGCGCTTTTCAACGAGCGCAGATCAGGAAGCGTGCAGGATTTGATTAAGGTGGGAAAGACAGAGGCATCCGTAACTCTGAACTTCAACATGGGAGGCCTGAGTTATGAACTCTTCCGGTCAATTGCAATCAAGAAAGGAGCAAAAGAAGCTTGGTTGAAAGCTGACGGGTCCATGATAGCGGAAACATCTGAAGGTGTTTCGTCGCAGATTTCAAAAGTACTCGGGATGTCCAGAGAAGTCTTCCTTAATTCCGTTTTTGTGAAGCAGGGCGATATCGACTCCCTTATTTCGGATGAGCCCAGGAAGAGAAAGGATTTCCTTGCGAAAGTCATAAACATAGAAAGGCTTGCCAAACACGCCGCCAAGATAGGGGAATACATACACAGAATGGAGATGGAAGTCTCCAGACTGAAGTACAGTGAGGATAGGTATTCGGAGATCATGACCACGATCAACCAGATTCATGCTGATCTTGAGGAACTTTCGACCCGATCCCGATTAATCAATGAGGAGATCACCTCTGTCTCAGTCAAATTGCAGGAAAAGACAGAGGAAAGAGATGATTTTTACAGATCTTACCAGGACTACCTGTCCAAGATGAGCCAGATGAAAACCATGAAATCCGATATAAACAGTGCAATAGAAAGAATAAATGAGACAAAAAGACTGATGGAATCTCTGGCAGATACAGAAAAGAGGATGAGAGAAATAGAGAATGATCCGCTGTATCGCAATGGGGAAAAAATATCACGATACCTTCTACTTGCAAAAGATCTCCGTTCTGCTAAGGATAGGCTTGCCTACGTGACCGATGGAATGGAAAGATACGAAAACCTGGATACTAAACTCAGGACGCTTCAGGCAGACTTTGATGAATACAACGAGCTGGAAAAGAAAGCCGCGATTATGGAAGATCAGCTTGCAGAAGGGAAGCCTATACAGAAAGAGTATGAAAAAGCATTGCAGATACTGGAGATACAGAGAGGACGCAAAGAGAAACTTGAGATTGAAACAATGGATCTGGAGAAATACAGCGACCTTTTTCCTCAGGGAGTGCCCATTAACGCTGACTCAATCAGCGCTGTTCAAGGTAAATTGAATGCTGACAGGCTGGAAGCTTCTGGCAAGATAGAGTCAATAAAGTCTGAGGTCATCTCATTGAATAAGACCCTGAATGACATCAGACAGAACTTACAAACACTGGAGGGGAAGAGCGTGTGCCCCCTTTGCGGTTCAGAACTGACCGAGGATCATATTTCCACCATGCTCGAGGAGTACCGCTTAAGGGAACAGGCGATTCTAAATGAGATATCTGAAGCCTCAGCGAAGAAAACTGCCCAGACGGAAATTGTATCTGATCTCACCGCCAAGATCGACCGGATCCAGAGCGCTGATCTAAGAAATCTCATCACCGCCGTGTCCAACCTGAGTTCATCACGAAAGGAATATGAGGAAGCGAAGAGGAGCGTGGCGGAAAATTCTGCCACCTATGAAAGGTTGAAATCAGTCGAGGTTGATGCCAAGAATATCAAGGAAAGGATGGGGGCACTCAACAGGAATCACAGTGAATATTCTGTCACGGTTGCCACACGAGACTCCATCAAGATTAATGATCTCAGGAACCAGCGTTCGACAATAGCTAGAGAGATCTCTGACATAGATTTGCGCATGCGAAAAATAGAGATGGAAATTGGCTTTGTTCCGGGCATTGACAGCGTCGAATCTCTTGAAAGAATAAGGAGAGAATATGCCGACATTTCGAGGAAGATTAATCAATTGAACTCGCTTAAGGCGGCGGAAAGCGAGATATCGCAGAGGATAGGGGAAATGGAAAGGATGCTGTCGGATCTTTCGAAAGAGGCTGATATGGAATCCAGTTCAGAGATAGCCTACAGGAAGGCTGAAGAAGCTTACCAGTCCCTGAGAAACGAGTTGCTGGACAGACAGATGGCATTGGCAGAAATTACCGGAAAAGAGAAGCAGATGAGCGAAAGCTTGAAAATTCTGGAGACCGAAAAGGACGCACAGGAAAAATACAGGAGGAGATTTATTCAGTATAGGAATGCTATCTCGAAACTTGAAGATATCAGGAGGGCCTTTGACAGAGACGGCGTTCAGAAGATTATAAGAAAACGATTCTCCTCTTATATCTCTGACAAGACAGTCTCCCTGATTTCATCTTTCAACCTCAATATTGATGATGTTGTCGTGGGCGAAGATCTGGACATACAAGTGTCACAGAACGGTGCAATGGTCGCAATGGAGTCTCTCAGCGGGGGAGAAAGGACTGCCTTGGCTATAGCAGTCCGGCTCGCCATATCAAGCTACCTCGAGAACAAGATAAGCACAATAATAATGGACGAGCCTACGACGTTTCTAGACGAGGACAGAAGGGCTGACCTCAGAGATATCATACAATACTCCCTTAAGGATGAGGGGATCGTTCCCCAGCTTGTGCTCATAACACACCACAAGGAACTCTATTCTGTGGCGGACGCGATGTATGAGATAAGGAAGGAAAACGGAAAAAGCGAAGTGACGAGAATAGGCTGATTCTCAAAACAAACGTATTATAGAATGTACATGATAGGGTTTTTAATTCATGCCTAAAATAAGTGCAGTTATACCTACGATGAACGAAGAACACACCATAGGAGATGTCATAGATGGCCTGAAAACACTTGGAGATCTTGAAATCATTGTAGTGGACACAGACTCTAGAGATAGAACAAGGGAAATTTCTGCATCAAAGGGGGCAAAAGTAATAGAACAACCGCTTCGAGGGTATGGCATTGCCTACAAGACGGGCCTGAAAGAGGCCAGTGGAGACATTGTAATCTGCCTTGATGGTGATGGAACTTATCCAACCGAAATGGTGGACACCCTAATTGATGTGCTGAACAAAGATGATGTGGATTTTATCTCCTGCGACAGGATGACACTGAGAAATGACGACAACTACACGCGACTCCATTTTTTGGGCAACAGTATCCTGAACCTTACCATACGCATCTTTTTCAGGCATTCAATGAAGGATTCACAGAGTGGAATGTGGGTTTTCCGTTCCGGAATATACAGAAAAATGGGACATTTAAGCGATGGGATGTCTTTCTCCCAGGAAATTAAGATAGAAGCCATGAGAAAGGGAAAATTCATAGAAATACCTATAAGATACGGAGTGAGGATTACAAAACCGAAACTCAAAACCTGGGGGGACGGTTTCTCCAATCTGTTCAATATTTTCATAAAAATGATTAGGAAATGAGAGCATTTCCTTTCTAAAATATAAGTTACATAAGAGTCATCTATTTCCCAAGTGGTGTCAAATGATCTCCACAGTTTCGTTTAATTTGCCGTCAGGATATTTTCCTGCATAGAAGAGCCAAAGAATTTGAAAAAATATTTAAGTCAGGTGAGGCTTATTCACTGATCAGATGGCACTTTTCAAGGCAAAAAAAACGAAACTGAAGTCATCCAAGGATAGCGACGGTTCTAGGAGGTTTATAGATCTTGACGATATGAAACTCCAGGATGATTTTACTGGGTCCGATATGGTGATACGTATCGTAGAAATCAATCGCTATGACGATGTCTCCAGACTGTCAGAGCTAACCTATACAGGTTCAATATTGATCATAGACTACAACCCGATTGCAGGGGATGAACTCGTAAGAAGGAAGGTGCTGGATGATATCAAGTATCTTGGTCATGATACCGGCGGAGATGTGGCTGGTTTCGGAAAAAACATGGTCATCCTGACGCCCAGGGGAGTCTCTGTGGACAGAAATGTTATAAGAGGGATTATTTAAGGCAGGGGATTTTGCGCACTGGCTCCCTGTAATGCGGGCACCTTGATCTTCAGGATAATGGAGAGCCCTGCAGTGACGACCGCGGCGGCTATCAGAAAATCTGCAGAATAGCCAAAATAGAGGGCTAAAAATCCAGATACTCCCGCTCCAAGAATCTGCCCAACGCCGTTGAGTGAGTTGTACATACCTATGACCCCTCCCCGAACAGTCCTTTCACACATCTTGGATATTGAAGTCACCTCTGAAATGCTTATAAGACTCCACAATCCTCCGAGCACACCGTAAAAAGCGAGCATTATTACAAGCAGGAGGAGATTCCATGTTATCACGAATGGTATCAGAGCCGCTACTGTGAATATGGCTATTCGGGATAAAACAGATGTCGAGATCGTCTTGGTCGGCCCGATCCTGTTTACCATCATTCCCGCGGGGCGGAAGGCTATGGTTGAAAATAGGCTGTTCAAAAGGTACATTATGAAGATTTCCAGGTTACCTGCTCCAAACCTGTCGATAAGAAAAACTGGAAACGGAACAAAGAATATCTGGAATCCAAACATAAGCAGCGTGGTGGAAAAAAGATATTTTTTTAATGACCCTGAAAGCTTGTGCTTTTTCTTGCCATTACCCTCCTTGAGAACGTGAATAATAAAAGAAGGCAGGTATCTCGTTCTTTCGATTACCCGGACAGTGAAAAGCTGATTCACCCTGTTTCTCCTGATCTTCCTGATCGGTTCAGGAAGAAGGTACAGGGAACTCAGTGCTGCGATGAGGTAAACCACGGCCGAGACAAGATAGATGTCCGGAAGGGATGATCCCGTCATTGCTGTGTCTCCAAGTACTAGGATCGAGCCAAAAATAAGGCCCAGCACTGTTCCGATCGAGGCTATCATGTTGAAGCTGGACATAATGGGCGGCCACTTGATCTCGGCAGTATTCTCCAGAATGATCATTGTTGATACCGGCACGCTAGCCATGGCTACGATCTGGAATACCATAAGTACCGCAATGTACTCCCAGACCCCGCTAATTATGGTAATAAATAAAAGTGTAACAAACGATCCGAAAAAACCAGTAAACACAAAAATCTTTCTTCTTCCAACCTTATCGGAAAGGTTCCCCCAGTAAATAAGGGCAGGAACCGAGGCCAGTGAAGAGAGCGCAGAGGCTATACCAACATAGGATACGTTATAGCCAAGATATATGACAACAAAAAGCGGTATTAACGGAGTATTTATTCCGCCTGCAACGTTTGACAGCAGATAACTGACAAACCAACCCCGCCTGAGTTCTCCATTCTTGGTTATAAGGCTACTGTGGGTATCGCCCGCATCCCCTTTATCGGGTTCGGCCTCACTCCCTGTTGCCTCGATCGTTATTAACCACTTCTTGTTTCGCGGTTATTGCGAAAAGCGATTTTAATCTATTGAGCCACTTTAGGGCTTAGCTTAGATATAGAATTTGCGGAGTTTATTCATCATGATTTCATTTCCGACAATCTCTTCCAGCATTTTCAATGTTTTTTCGTGATCATAACTGAATCTTTTGAAAGTGACTTCCATGGTATCTGTGTCCATTGTCGCGTAATGAGGCTTCCAGTTCCCGTCCCTTGGTTGGCCTACACTTCCGGGGTTGAGTATTCTGTTCTTGTAGTACATGGGATAATGTGTATGTCCGACCATGATCATTGAATATTCAACAAGATTCTTGTCCTTACTCACCATTTCTGCCTCGCTCCCATACATATATCCATTCAGGCTGTTATACGGGGAGGCATGTGTCATGTAGACCTTGATATTATCAATATCTGTAATGATCTTTTCCGGCAATTGCTTCATCTTTTCCAGGTCCTGTTTTGAAAGCAATGTACGGGATATTTCCTTTCTTGTATATTCACTCAAGTCATGCATATCAAGTGAGCAGTGACAGTCCTCGTCATATGCAACGGCCCTGTCATGGTTTCCCATGACTATATAATCAGCATTTTCATTGATAAAATCGAATACTTCAACCGGCTGAGGTCCGTAGTCCACGGAATCACCGAGAAATATCATCTTGTCAAACTTCTCGGCTGATACTGCCGTCTTGAGAGATTCCAGGTTAGAATGTGCGTCGGAGATTATTAGCAGCCTCATGGATAGAGATCATCAAAATCTATTTAAGCAAGTGGTGCCGAATTTGGAATGGTAAAAATTTTATATGAAAATTTAATCATATGAAGAAAAATTTGTTTGAGAAAAAAAGCTCCCATGTTGGAGATCTGCTAATTTATAAAATGCTCTCCGACAATTTGAGGTTGCAGATTGTCAAGATACTTTCCTCGGGAGAACAGTGTGTCGGTGACCTTGTCCGCAAAACATGCCATTCTCAGTCCCTAATTTCTCACAAGCTGAAGGATTTACGAGAAACAGGTCTTGTCACTAGCCATTATTCTGGTAAGAGGATAATATATAACCTGTCTGATGATTCCCTGAAAAAACTGCTAAAACAAGGGGAGAATACGGGAAATTTGATCTCGGAGAGATGCGAATGTGTGGAGTGTACGTACAAATCCGATGAATTTCACAGTAAAGACCCGGTGTGATGATGCAGATCCTTTTTCTGGCATCTCTTGCAATCTTCATATTCACCCTCTTCTTTGTCATAAAAAGGCCAAGGAACATTGGCATAGGATACTCCGCACTCATTGGAGCTGCATTGTCCGTTCTCCTCGGAATAACCTCTCTTCATGATGTCGTTGTTGTCTGGAATATCGTGTGGAATGCCACTTTCACCTTTGTAGCAATTATAATTGCGTCACTGGTTTTCGACGATGCTGGTTTTTTTGAGTACCTTGCGCTCAGGATCGCCAAGTTCTCCGGAGGAAATGCCAGGATGCTCTTCATACTAATTATTCTCCTTGGTGCCGGGATTTCTGCTGTATTTGCAAACGATGGCACTGCTCTGGTTTTGACCCCCATAGTGGTGGCTATTGTCTACAGGTCCGGTTTTGACTCCAAGCACGTTCTGCCTTTCGTTATGGCGACCGGTTTCATAGCAGACACAGCCAGCATCCCGTTCACGATAAGCAATCTTGTTAATATCATATCCGCCAGCTATTTCTCCATACCGTTCCTTATTTTCGCCCTGAAGATGATTCTTCCCGATGTTGTGTCCATCCTCGCGACGGTGGTATTTGTATGGCTTTACTATCGGAAAGCCGTGCCGTCCAGATTCGCCGTGGAAAGCCTCGCAAAACCAGAATCGGCGATAAAGGATCCTTTGGTTTTCAAGCTCGCGATTCCTGTGATTGTTACCCTGGTGGCTCTCTATTCCATAGGCGGTATCTTCAATGTTCCCATTGCGTTTATTGCCCTGCCTGGAGTAACAGCACTTTTTCTGGTAGCCAAGTTCCATGGGAAGATAGATACTACAAAGATATTGCTGGAAGCCCCGTGGCAGATAGTGCTTTTTTCTCTCGGCATGTACATAGTTGTATTTGGCCTTGGTGCTCAGGGATTAACTCAGTATATGTCTTCCTTGATACTGTTCATTTCGAAATTAGGCAATCCGGCATCTATTGTCTTCTCCGGAGTTATATTTGGGCTTACAGCCGCCATAATGAACAACCTTCCCTCTGTCATGTTAGGTAATCTTGCTATCGCAGGCATTCACGGCCCATTGACCCTAGTCTATGCGAATGTCATAGGCAATGATATCGGGCCAAAGTTCACGCCAATAGGGTCACTGGCAACACTGTTATGGCTTTACACACTCGAGAGAAAAAGAGGGGTAAGAATAACTCCCCGTGAATACATGAAAGCGGGTTTCATCATCGCGATGCCGGTTCTTGTTATAACTCTCCTGGCGCTGGCGTATATTTAATGCTCTTTATTTACAACTAAATGACGGAAAAAGGATTTGTCCTTCTGAAGGGCAAGCTAGAGTGTATTGAGACAGGGATGCTAAATATTAGGAATCCACATCAGATAGCCTAGTTTTTGCATTATGGTAGAATCCTTGCACAAACATTGCTATGCGACTCCCTGCGATCTGGGAAAAACAATTTATTAGGTCTTAAAACATAGCGCGCCATGACCAGGTTATGCCCGACATGTGGGTCAGTGGTAGATGATCAATCCACCGTATGCCCTGTTTGTGGGCTAGATATCAAACCCGTAGCAAACGGGAGCGATATTTCCGGAATATTATACATAAGGATATTTGCCATAATCAGCCTGATCGTAGGAATTGTTGGCATAGTAGAAACATATACCAGCCTTGGGATCAGCGATATCTTTACCGTCTTCCAGACCCAGGGAAGTAATGCCGCAAGTCAGCTTATACATTCACCCGACTTCTTATATTACTTGATCATCTCAGGGGTCTCTCTCGTAGTCTCTATTCTTGAGTATTATGTGCTGTACCTTGGTTATGCTCGGCTTTCTCGCCTGTCGGAAATGTTCAGAACTCCAAAAACAGGTTCTATCTTCCTTGTATTTGGACTTATCTTGGTCATTGTTTCCCTGCTGGCCATATTACCTATGATTCCAAACATATTTACGGATTTGAATAACCTGACCTTTACTGGCTCTGAACTTACTGGGCTTATAATCGCTGCGATTGTTCTTCTTATCGGTGCGATTATGCTACTTGTTGGGGTGGTACTTGCGGTGATACTTGGTATGCACAGGATCTCGCACCAGTTCAACGCAGGCCTGTTTGACGCTGCTATGGTACTTTATATCCTTTCATTCCTCTTCTCACCACTGTCAACTGTTGCCGCCATACTTGCACTTCTAGGATGCAATGAAATAATTGAAAGAAGCCATACAAGCGCTTGAAGTATTGAATGTGGAGTTTAGCCTTCCGCAAGGCTCTCACTGAAACACCGGGTTCCTGTCCCGTATGAATGTGCCTCTTCTGAGGTCAGACAGGGCTTCATCTATTTCCTCCCTTGTATTCATTACCATGGGGCCATACCAGTATATTGGATCATTTAGCGGTTTTCCCGACAGTAAAATGAATCTTCCAGTCTTATCGCCAGAGGATACCAGCACTGAATTTCCTACCTGATCGAACACTGCTGCAGACCCTGGAGATAAGTTCTCTCTTTCTTTACCAACTGCAACTCCACCAGCAACATTGTAAACTATCGACGTGTATCCGGGTTTTACACTGAAGTTAAATTCCGTTTCTCTTTCCATTCTCACATCCAGGTAGGTTGGATCTATCTGAGTTCGGCCTTTTAGCGAGCCTGATGTGCCCATGTAATCTCCCGCCACGATTTTTACCTTAGAACCGTTTCCGTCTTCTACTACCGGAGTCGTCTTTCCCCTAATGTCATTATACATTGGCGTAGACATTTTTGACTTAGCAGGCATATTTATCCATAGCTGAAAGCCTACAGACGCTGTCGGCATTCCTGTTGTCTTCAGCAGCTCTCTTGGGTCTTTCTCATCAAGGGGCTTTGGCATTTCCTGGTGAAAGATGCCACTTGCGGCTGACATCCACTGAATATCGGATGGATAAATGGTTCCCTTGTTCCCTTCGCTGTCCTGATGTTCAACCTTTCCCTCCAGAATATATGTAACTGTTTCTATACCACGATGAGGATGCCATGGAAATCCTGCCATATACTCTTCCGGTTTGTTTGATCCAAAATGATCCAACAATAGAAATGGATCTGTCAACGTTGCCGAAACATGTCCCCCAAATATCCTCTTCAGCCTAACGCCCGCACCATCAGTAGTTTCCGATCCTAAGTATACCTGTTTTACCCTCTTTATCTTTGAATCTGTCACATTTATCGCCTATGTACCACTTAACTGCCTTAGTACTCTTTAAGTAGTATTTTCATACTTAGTATCACAAACAGATTAAAATATCTTTTTATTAATAGCGATTTTCAAGTGCGTTCCTGCGCATACATTGCGTTTGAGAAGGAGTAGTAAGTACTCCATATCACTTAATATTTCTATCGGTTTATATAGTATTTGGAACTTAAAAAAATTTATTACGTCTGAGTCATCGTCTTCTTATGGTAGGCCGCCCTGATGCGCTCAAGCCAAAAGCAGCAGTTTCCTGGAGCACAGGAAAAGATTCCGCATACGCACTTCTCAGGACACTGGCTGAGGGAAAGTATGACGTTATAGCCCTCCTCACAACAGTTACCACGACGTACAACAGGGTAAGCATGCATGGCGTACGCCAAGATCTTCTGCTAGAACAGGCACGCAGGATAGGTTTGCCGGTGGTTGAAGCCAAGATACCGTCCAAGAGTGACAATGCTACGTATGAGGCAAGCATGGCAAATGCAACACAAGAACTGAGAGGTATGGGAGTTACACACATTATCTTCGGTGACATATTCCTGCAAGATGTCAGAGATTACCGTGAATCTAAAATGAGAGGGACCGGAATCGAGCCCGTATTTCCGCTCTGGGGAAATAATACTAAATCACTGGCAGAGGAGATCATTTCCTCCGGAATAAAAGCCAGGATAGTGAGTCTTGACCCTACCAAACTTGATAGAAAGTTTGGCGGATCAGAATTTGACATGGATTTTTTGCGAACTATACCTAAAGAAGTGGATCCCTGTGGAGAAAAGGGAGAATTCCATACCCTTGTATATGATGCTCCATTTTTCAGACTTCCGATACCGGTAACAAATGGGGACTCCGTGGACAGGGAAGGTTTCTATTTTACCGATGTAACCGTTGTGGCCAGATAGCCCCATAGGTACGCAATTTCAAGCATGGACAGGAGTGCTTCAGGCAGTGCTGGCAAAGAACGATGCCAGGAGAAGGAGATATCGAGACTAACACAATAATTGGTGATGAGATAAGCCTATACCTTTATATTCATTACACACCAATGGATGCTGGCATTAGCAGTGATACATCTGCCAGTCCAAGCCGAACGCTCAAGCTGCTTGGCGTCAACGCCGATACTGGCCTCTCACAACATGAAGCTGAGTCCAGATTAAAACTGTATGGTCAGAATTCACTCCCGGCGTCTGAAAAAGAGGGTATTTTCCGTATTTTCCTTAAACAGGTGAGGGACCCATTTATCCTCATATTGATAATAATTGGGTTGATTTACCTGCTTATTGGGACTCCAGTTGAGTCTATTTCTGTAATAATCATAGTATTCATCGTACTGTCGATAGAGATATATAACGTTTACAAAGCAAGAATTTCCCTACTTGCCTTAAGATCACTGGTGTCTCCAAAAGCTTGGGTACTTCGGGGTGGTTCCGCTGTGGAGATTCCTGTCACCCGTATAGTACCTGGAGATGTTGTGCTCATTCATGCGGGTGAGAGGATACCTGCAGACGGGATCATATTAGAATGCTTTGGCCTTGATGTAGACGAATCCTCCCTCACAGGAGAGTCTGTACCTGTCAGCAAACTGGCATTTACGGGACATGAGAATGTATCAGGTGATTCCAGTTCATACATGATCATCTCTGGAACACTTGTGGTTCAGGGAAGTGGTAAATTCGCCATAGTGTCGACTGGTGCGAGGACTGAACTGGGAAAAGTCTCAGCGTCTGTAAAGAATGAGGTTGAGCCAAAAACGCAACTGGAAATTTCCCTTGGCACCGCATCCAAATTTCTCTTGGGAATTGCTCTCTTCTTCAGTGTCCTGGTGCCTCTCATAGGCATTCTCCATGGGAATCCACTTAATCAAATGATTCTGACTGGATTGTCAATGGCTTTCGCAACTGTTCCTGAAGAATTACCAATATTGATTACCATTACACTGGCCATAGGTGCATATGCTCTTTCGAAGAAACGGGCAATTGTGAAAGGCTTGAAGGCAGCTCAGACACTAGGCACTGTCACGATCATTGCTACAGACAAGACCGGTACACTGACCGAGAACCAGATGAGCGTGGGGCATATAATGCAAGGTGAGGAACTGTATGATGCGAATCATGCTGTCGGTGATAATTTACTGATCGCTGCCTTACTCGCCACAGGATCACTAACAACTGATAGCAAGATATCTGGTATCTACAGAGAACCCATGGAGATAGCCATATCTAATTATACAAGACATCATGGGATTAATCTGGAAAACGTTCGCAATGAATTTGTTCCAGTGAATGAATTTGCTTTTGATGCTTCAAGGAGGCTTGCGTCCTACATTTATAAAACTCCATTGGGCACGCGATCTTCACCAGTGGCGCTCCTGAAGCAGTACTTGAAAGATGCACAAAATACTCTACAAATGGTGGTGAAGCTGAAATGGATATGTCTGAAGGGTACAGGGATTTTGTCCTTGAGTCCGCCAGACAAATGGCAAAGTTGGGAGAAAGAACCATTGCTGTATCTTATTCCAGATCTTACTCCATAACCAATGACAGAAATAAAGCTGAGAATTGTCTGGTATTCATTGGTTTGTTCAGTTTTATCGACCCTCCAAGAAAAGGGGTGAAAGAAGCGATAAAAATGTGTCAGAGCTCCGGAATTCGAGTTATAATGTTGACGGGGGACCATCCTGATACTGCAGCGGCCATTGGAAGAATGGTTGGGATTAATGAAACCGGTGATATACTGACTGGCGAGATGATAAGATCAATGAATGATGCTGAACTGGTAAAAAGTGTTCAGAACCATCTAATTTTTTCCAGAATAACGCATGGAGAAAAATTGAGAATTGTCAGGACACTTCAGAGTCTTGGAGAAATTATTGCTGTAACGGGTGATGGGGTAAATGATACCCCAGCGCTCAAGGCGGCCGAAATAGGGATAGCCATGGGGATCAGGGGGACTGATGCAGCAAAAGAGGCTGCGGACATGATCATTGAAGATGATGATTTCCAGACTATTGCTGATGCCGTGTTTGAGGGAAGAAGGATGCAATACACCTTGAGGAAAGGCATCAGATATTACATAACAGTCAAGCTTTCGCTAATTTCTATTCTCCTTGTCCCTATCATACTCATAATACCTTTTCCGTTCCTTCCCATTCAGATTATAATTATGGAACTTTTCATGGACGTAGGGGCACTGTGGGGATTCCTCTACGAGAAGGAAGAAGCTGGAGTTGTGCAGAAACGTCCGCCCGGAAAGAGATCGAGCTTTATTACGATGGAAATGTTGCGTTCAATCGTGACTGGGACAATCGGGATTTTTGCCGCTGTTTCTTTCGTATACCTGTACCTGTTTTATGTTAATCATAACTTGTCGCAAGCGCAAATGGGAGCATTCGTAACGTGGTCACTTTCACAGTTGGTCTTGGCCCAGAACCTGAGGACCGAGTTTCAGCCCGTGATTAAAAAGGGTTTCTTTTCCAATCCAATTATACTTGCATGGGGCATTATAATAGCGGGCATTCTTCTAACCGTAGATATTTATGCGCCACTTCACTCGATTGTAGACACCTCATCACTCGGGATAGCTGAGTGGTTGTTGATAATAGCCGCAGCAATAATGTCAAGTTCTTGGATGGAAATTATAAAATTTTTCAGAAAAGATCACAAAGTAGGACACGCTGGCGAGGCTGATTCCTGAAGAATATCTGGCTGTAGCTGCAAAAATAGATTAATCGCGACGTGCCTAGGTTTGTCGAAATGGCACATTTTCAAAATTATGCACCTAATGAATCGATCAGATCGGAAGTCGTCAAATGGATCCTTTGAGTGTGAAATTTAAGCCCAAACAGGTAGACTTGTCACTAGTTAGTGTCGAAGAAACGGTGACCAAGAAATTAATATGCAGGGGATGGGATTTGAACCCACGTATCCCTACGGAACCAGACCCTCAATCTGGCGCCTTTGACCAATCTCGACAACCCCTGCAGGTTTCCCTTTATTCTCTCTGTTTATATCTATATTTCTCAAAAATCTGTGGGTTCTGATAAATGGCAGACGTTTCAAGGCCTTCGCCGCACAGGAAGAGACCTTAGTGTTGAACCGATCGCGTTTACGCGCTGAGAAAGCATATTATATTGAGACGGTATTTTTTTCCTGTTGAACAAGAGATTCATCCTAACTATAGATGAAGGCACTTCCAAGTGCAAGACTGCCCTATGGGACAGCGAGGGAAAAATGTTCGGGTTCACTGCGAGGGAGATACCCTCTACTTATCCCCGGCCTGGCGAAATGGAACAGGACCCAATGACTATCATTGATGCGGTAAAGATTTGCACGAGAGAGACCCTGGCTAAATCCGGACATGGAATTGAAGAAGTTGAGGGGATAGGTATAACCAACCAGAGAGAAACCACTGTAATGTGGGACAGGCGCACAGGCGCGCCGATCTACAATGCTATTGTGTGGCAAGATAGAAGGGGGGAAATTGCTATCAGGAAACTTGATAAGGAAGAGAGTACGTTTATAAAGAATGTTTCCGGACTCATTCCAGATCCTTATTTCTCGGTATCTAAGATAAAATGGATTCTAGATAATAGGTTGAAATCACGCAATATAGAGAATGTTGCTTTCGGGACTGTCGACTCATGGTTAATCTGGAACCTGAGCAGCAATCATGTTCACATAAGTGATTCATCAAATGCCTCAAGAACAATGATTTACGATATCAGACACAATGAATGGTCCCAGGAACTGCTGAATTTATTTCACGTTCCGGAATCCATACTGCCGAATATTGTTGATTCCGCTTCGCCCGAACTCGCCACCATAAGTGAATTTGGCACTGAGATCCCCCTCAGGTCAATTGCGGGGGACCAGCAGGCTTCACTTTTCGGTCACGGAGCGTTTAACCCTGGAGAAGTAAAGTGTACCTATGGCACGGGATCCTTTGTCCTGATGAATTCTGGACATAAGATTGATATGAAGCAGAATCTTCTTACAAGCGTTGGATGGAAATTCGAAGGTGACTCGTCAGAATTCTGCGTCGAAGGAAGCGTATTCAATACAGGATCTGTCGTTCAATGGATACGTGACGGCCTGAAACTCATTGGAACAATCGGGGAGTCTGAAGATGCCGCAAGGATGGCTCCACGGGATCATGGCCTCATATTTGTACCTGCGCTTGCAGGACTGGGCGCTCCATTTTGGCATCCATCAGCCAAGGGGACGATATTTGGAATAACGGCAAAAACTACGCCCAGAGATATCATAAGATCTGCGCTTGAGTCCATTGCCTTCAGGATAAGAGACATTTATGAAGAGATGACTCTAGACAAGGGTAGGACAATTGACGGACTGAGAGTTGACGGTGGGCCTACGATGAATAATTTCTTGATGCAGTTTCAGGCTGATATTCTGGGACTAAAAATATACAGATCGGAAAATAGCGAGATTACGTCAGCAGGAGTTGCTTTCATGGCAGGCATAGTAAGTGACTGGTGGTCCAGAAAGGAAGTAAATGAACTTAAAAAATATGAAAAGCCGTTCGTACCGGAAATAACGAGTGAGTATGCGGACAAGCTCTACTCAACTTGGAGAAAAT
Source organism: Thermoplasmataceae archaeon (assembly GCA_038729425.1). Classification (NCBI taxonomy): domain Archaea; kingdom Methanobacteriati; phylum Thermoplasmatota; class Thermoplasmata; order Thermoplasmatales; family Thermoplasmataceae; species Thermoplasmataceae archaeon. Next base: position 30,887 of record JAVYSB010000003.1, read on the forward strand.
CTATTAAGAGCGTAATAAACCACTATTGAATATTGATCAATGAGCCGGGGGCTGCTTCTTTTGATTTATCAGGCATTGACTGATCCCCTCGGGTGGGCAGTGATCTTCACTGAAATCGCATTATCTCATTATTTTATGGAACAGTAATTGATATTATTAAAAATTAAATACCGACAGATCATTAGCAGAAATGGAAAAAACAAAATCTTTTCCAACGTTTGGATGTGCTATATCGAATACTAATGAGGATTATGACTCTGAGGTTGAGAATTATTTTCTCAATGCCTCCACGCTATCTGCAGAGCTCAGTTCACTAAGGTTCTCTGACAGGACATGGAAAACAAACTACGAAGAAATGATCCGTTATATCTCCTCTCTTTCTGACTCCATAATCAATAAGAAGAATCCCCCCTCTCATGATTTTCTTATAAAGCTCTCTATGGGTGATGAAACTGAAGACAGCGTTGCAGAAAGGCTTCTTCGATCAAGTAATCCGGTCGTTGGAGACCTGGTAAAAGCGAGCGTAACAGCTCGCAAGATGATGTCCTGGTATGTGAGATTGTCAAAGGTACCCAGATTTGCCGAAGGTTTTTCGGTTGGTAGGTTTGGGGGCCTTTCGTTCCTGAGACTTGCCTTAACCTATCGGAGCGTTACCCTTTCCAAATAATTTTATGCCAGGAAATTAAGAAGGGCTCTCACCAATAATTCCTGATTTTCGTACTTATTTGGGCAGTGCGTGGGAAAATTTCATGGAGGGCGACCGCGCCTCGTACCGTGAAAATCCAATATTTTCTAATTGTGAACAAGAGTAAATAATTCAAGAAATTTTTAAGTATGTTCTGGTGTTATACGGCATTATATACATAGTTATATGGCATTGATAGGTACGCGGAACGTATCGAAAGTTTCACTGTGGTTGTTAAATGGGAAAATATTATGGGGTGGTGAGGACGAGTGTAAAAACAGAAATTACACTCAGGTCGTACTCATATAGAAATAGCCCGTGGATGACATGGTTGTTATAACTGATCGCTTCGGTACCTAAGTGCCCTGTAGTGAAGCCGCTTCGACCATGAGTTCTTTACATTCTGGTTGTGTTTCAAACTTATATCTAACATATTGCCTTGACGAGAAAATTAAATCGGAGTTGTGAAGGTTAGCAAACTTTGACTATAAGTGCTATAGTTTTCCCATTCAGAAATACAACATTTAATGTACCTTGGTTTATGAAGTTTAATAGCTTAGTTTGCACACCTAATTTAAAATTCAGCCTTATATATGTAAGATATTATGAACCGATTAAACAAAATGATGCACCTAAAATCCCTGACAGCAGTCCAGAAAAATTGTGTGCCCACAAATGGGGCACGCCGAATTATGCCTGTACGCGTAGCAGGATTCACACTGACATTCAATGTAGCAGTCTTCACACATACTAACAATGAAAATGTTATTTATCACATTTTCCAGTTGGGCACGCAGGATCGAATGTGGAGTCCAGCTTGAGATATTTCACCGGCAGCTTAGCTATGAGCTCAAGGGCTTTCTCTTCCTCAGTCTCCTTCTTCTCGACCTTCTTTTCAGGTTTCTTCTCCACTTTCCCCGGCTGTTCTTTCCTTGTGGCCGTTCCTGTATACAACACCTGCTGGGTCTTGCTCTGATCTCTGTAAACGGTTATTCCCTTGCAGTGAAGGTCTTTGGCCATCCTGTAAGCCTTGCCTATGTCCTCTGGTGAGGCGTCTGCAGGCAGATTAATGGTCTTTGACACCCCAGAGTCACAATATCTCTGGAATGTGGCCTGCATCAAAACATGCCACTCCGGTTCTATTTCATGTGCCGTAACGAAAAGCCTCTTGATCTCAGGATCTATGTCCATGCCATGCAGATTACCGCTCTTAGCAACTTCCCTCATTAGGTCTTCTGAGTAGAGATTTTTTGCGCGGAGCATTTCCTCGAATAGGGGATTGACTTCGATAAGTTCCTGACCGTTGAGTACATGCCTGACGAAAGCGATGGCAAAAAGGGGTTCAATCGACGATGAGCATCCAGCGATTATTGATATGGTGCCCGTAGGAGCAATTGTAGTAGTTGTGGAGTTCCTCATCCTGACCCCCTCCCGCTCGTACCTTGATCCGTACCATCCCGGGAAAACGCCACGTTCATCAGCAAGAATTTTTGATTCCTCGTGAGACTCATCCTGTAAGAAAGCCATGACTCTTTCTCCCATTACGAGGGCATCCCCACTGTTGTATGATATGCCCAGTTTTATGAGCATGTCAGCAAACCCCATCACGCCTAGACCTATTTTTCTCGTCTTTCTGGTCATGTTCTTTATCTGCACGACCGGAAACTTATTGGCATCCACAACATTATCAAGGAATCTTGTTGACAGTCGTATTACATTTTTCAGCCTCTCATAATCAATATCGCCATCTTTGACAAATTTAGCCAGGTTTATGGATCCAAGATTGCAGGATTCGTATGGCATAAGTGGCTGTTCACCACATGGGTTTGTGGCCTCAATCTCGGCTATGTGGTCCACTGGATTCTTTCTGTTGATCTCGTCCAGAAAGATCAGACCAGGATCCGCAGTTTTCCAAGCCTGGTTGATGATGCTATCCCACATGGTCGTTGCCTTAATCCTTCCAGTAATTTTCCCATCTCTAGGATTCCTCAGCTCAACGTATCCGTCAGAATCAAGCTTCTCGAAGAATTCATCAGTCATTCCCACTGAAATATTGAAATTACTCAGGATAGTATTCTCGGCATCTTTCTTGAGTATGAATTCCATGATATCTGGGTGATCGTACCTGAGTATGCCCATGTTTGCCCCTCTTCTCTTTCCGCCCTGCTTTATTACGTCAGTTGTTGTATCAAAAATTCTCATGAATGATACTGGGCCAGAGGCGACTCCTTTCGTGGATCCAACTATGTCATCTTTAGACCTGAGCCTTGAGAACGAGAAGCCTGTTCCTCCGCCGGACTTGTGTATTTCTGCGGTATATTTGAGGGCGTTAAATATACCATCCACACTGTCCTCTACAGGGAGGACAAAACACGCTGAGAGCTGTCCCAGTCGGGCTCCAGCATTCATCATTGTGGGTGAATTGGGAACGTACTCTAGGTTGAGCATCATTTCCTCATATTCACTGATGTTCTCCTCAAACTTCGTCGGTTTTGTATACAGAAAGTCCATGAATTCCTCAAATTTGCCCTTGATCTGGTCCTCCTTAGTCAATTCGTCAAAACCACGCTTGAGAACTTCTACCTGTGTCTTTGAAAGAGGTGAGCATTTTCTCCCACTCTCAGGCAGTTTCCCGGTAATCTGATAGGTTCTATATTCATAAAGTGCGTCTATTACACCAACATGGGTGGCTACCCGCCTGAACATCTGTCTTGGGGTCTCGATGATCTTTCCCTCTTCATCCTTAAGGAGGTATCTCGCCTCCAACACCTTTATGGCATTCAGAGATAGCTTGAGATCGTCTTTAACTCCAATAGAAGCTTTCTCTTCCCTGATGATCCTTCTCCTTTCCCTGTAGAGAATGTACGCCTTGGCAACATCAACGAACGACTGGTCACCATTTCTGAAGGTCATAAGGGCAGTTTCGACCTTGTCTTGGATCTGCTCTACTGTGGGTTTCTTTGACAACTTGGATACTTCCCTTACTGCTATCTTTGCTACCTCTTCGGCATCCTTCATCGTGCCTATCTTAACCGAGAGCATCGCCTTGTATACGGCCCTGATAATCTTCCCCTCGTCGAAGATGGCCTCGGTCCCGTCGCGTTTTATAATAGTTTTGATCATTGGTTCACCTGGAAGATACTAAAACAATTTCTTCCTTCAACATAAACATCTCAACAGTATATTTCAGTTTTTTCTTTCTTATCACTACTTTGTTTCAAATTGGTGACATAATTGATCAAATCAATGATCAATATCATGAAACATATCCTTTACTATGTTGCTAATCTTTTTGTTTTCCATTGTTCAACACAAAAACTTACAGAGAAAATATCTAGTAAATATCATGAGTTTATAAGCCTATTTAAGCATGTAACAGGTTTGAATAATCTTATCGAGCCGAATTGTGGTGTCACTTGCAGCCAAATATTATTACCCACACTTAGGGCAAGTTCATTAATTCCTGACTGATTCTCCTCCATGAGAACTGTGGAGTGTGTCCCAAACTTCAGTGAGGGGCGAGACCGGAACGTTGTCGATCAGATTGTATCCGAGATCACAAAAATAGATTCAGTTAAACTTCTTGATGTGGAACTTGACCCAAACCACAACCGATCTGTTGTATCCTATGTGGTTTCATACGATAGGGCTGTGGAGTCTGCCTTTGCTGGAATAAAAAAGGCAGCAGAGCTCATAGACATGACAGGACATAAGGGAGAGCATCCAAGATTCGGGGCTTCAGACGTTATCCCGTTTATACCTATCAGTGAGACTACAATAGAAGATTGCGTGAAACTCGCTCATGAACTCGGAAAAGCTGTTGGGGAGAGGTTATCCATTCCAGTTTTCCTGTACGGTTCCGCAGCAAAATTGGAAAGGAGGAAAAACCTGGAAGACATAAGGAATAAGAGTTTCCAGTATGAACAGTTGTCTTCTGTAATCGGCGATGATGATTGGAAGCCGGACTTTGGACCTGCAAAGGTGGGAAGGGCAGGAGCTTCCATAATAGGCGCAAGGGACTTCCTTGTGGCGTTCAACGTCAACCTGAACACAAAGGACATTAACACTGGCAAGAAAATAGCAAAGGCCCTGAGAGCGAAGGATGGGGGCCTCGCATTCGTGAAGGCACTTGCTTTCTACCTTGAGGATAAGCAGATGGTACAGATATCCATGAATCTAACCAGTTTCAGAAAAACCCCCATTTACCGTGCCTTTGAGATGGTAAAGCTCGAGGCCAAAAGATACGGAATAGGGATAGTGGAGTCGGAGATCGTCGGGCTTGTGCCTCTCGACGCACTTGTACAATCTACTGAATTCTACATGCAACTTAACGGTTTCAAAACGGAACAGATCTTTGAGAAAAAATTGTGGAGTGAGTGAAAATGGAAGAACTTGATAGCTTTATGAAGAGACTCGCCAGCGGGTCACCTGCTCCGGGAGGCGGGGCAGCAAGCGCTCTTGTGTCGACTGTGGGTTCTGCCCTGGCATCAATGGTCGCATCACTGACCATTGGAAAAAAGGGTTACGAAGCCGAACAGCAAAAGATGGTGGAGGTTCAGAAAAATGCTACGGAAATTTCTGAAAAGCTGAGGAAACTCATGAAGGACGATGAAGATGCTTTCAATCTCATAGTCGCAGCATGGTCACTGCCCAAAAGCACAGATTCTGAGAAAACGAAGAGGAAGGTGGAGATTGAGAAAGCGAGCCTTGTCGCAATATCAGTTCCCATAAATATAGCAAGAGAGTCACTCAAGGTGTTGGAGTTCGCAGCCTACCTGTCTGAAAAGGGGAATAAGAACGCGATTACTGACAGTGCATGCTCCTCGGAATTCGCACTGGCTGCAATAAAGGGCGCGCTCTTCAATGCAAGAATCAACCTGAAATCCATTTCAGACGCAGAGAAGAAAACCCAGCTGGAAATGAACATACGGCTAATAATGGATACTGCAAATGACCTTCACAGAACAGCGGAAAAGAACGTGAGCAAGGCAATGTCCTGAGGGCAATTACAACAATGTTTTTAGCCACATAACAATGACGCATCATGGACGATGAACTCCATGTTCAACCGACCATGGACGATTTTATTGCTGCGCAGGATGAATTAAAGGGGAAAATAAACAGGACTCCTCTCTATCATTCCACGTGGTTTAGCAAAACTTACAATTCTGACATCTTTTTCAAGATGGAGAATTTCCAGAAGACGGGTTCTTTCAAGGCAAGAGGCGCAATATTCAGAGTATCCAAACTTTCGGCAGAGGAAAGAAAACGCGGCGTCATAACTGCAAGCGCAGGGAATCATGCCCAAGGGGTTGCATATGCAGCTTTGATAAATGATATAGGTGCTAAGATCGTTATGCCTGAACATACTGTACCGGCTAAAGTCAACGCGGTTATGGACTACAAGGCACAAGTGGTGCTTTCCGGTATCGATTACAATGAGGCGAAACTTCGCGCAGAGCAAATCAGAGCTGTCGAGAACAGAACATTCATAGACGCGTTCAATGACAGGTGGATTATATCAGGGCAGGGTACCATAGGACTGGAAATTCTTGAGGACCAGCCTGAAATCGATATGATTATTGTGCCCATAGGCGGTGGCGGGCTGATTTCCGGAATAGCTATGGCCGCGAAGATGCGAAAACCTGACATAAAGATCGTTGGCGTACAGTCTGAACAGGCAGATTCCATGAGACTTTCAGTGGCAGCGGGAAAGATTGTGCCATATACAAGCACGAACACCATAGCCGACGGTATATCTGTTAAATTCCCCGGGGAACTTAACCTCAGAATAGTGCAGAAGTACGTTGACGATATTGTTACTGTTAACGATGAGAGTATAGCCATGGCCCTTTACAAGCTTCTTGAACGGAGCAAAGTCCTTGTTGAACCCTCTGGAGCAGCAGCCCTGGCGGCTATTATGGAGGGAAAGGTCAATGTCACAGGAAAAAAAGTCGCGGTCATAGTCTCCGGCGGCAACGCGAATCTCCTTCTACTGTCAAAGATAATCTACAAGGCTATGGAGCTGGAGAGCCGCCTAATCAGAATTGATTTCCAGATTCCCGACAGGCCGGGAACGCTCATGAGAATTGCAACCGCAGTATCATCCGTTGGAGGGAATATATACCATGCCCAGGTTGACAACATGGAGAAAACCACACCAGTAGGCTTCCAGAGCATAAGATTTACAGTCAATGTCAGAGGCAGAGCACACGCGGACGAACTTGTGGAAAAGCTTAAATCACTGGGTTATCAGTTCGAGGTCGAAAAATAAGCTAGCGAATTCTGAAATCCCCGTAATCCACGTATGTTCCAATGGTAGTTTTCACGTCAGTAACAACCGCATGGGGAAGATGCATACAGTCCTCGATCGCATCCTTTACGGCTGGCTCAGGACCGCTGAAACAGGCAGTCACACTGCCGTTGTCCTCGTTCCTCACCCATCCAGTGATGCCCCTGGAGACCGCCACAGCCTGTACGTTCTTTCTGAAAGATACTCCCTGCACTATTCCGGAGAAAGATACGGTTGCAGTTAAATTAGCCTCTTTCATGGTATCAGTTCCTGCTTACCACGGTTACTATATCCTGGTCCCTGAGATCGTAGTCAAGCCCAGCCCTGATTTCTCCCATCTTCCTGTTCGGGCCGGTCATGATGGCATACCTGAATGAGGACAACATTTCCCTACTGATTCTTCTGCAGACATCTCTGACCTTTGATCCCTTTGTGAGAACGAGAGGCCTTTCAAAATCTATCTTGCCAGCCTTATCCTTTAGATATACCCTTACAAACTGAAGTGACTCAAAAATGGTATCCTTCAGTTTCTCGACACCTATGCCCTTAGACGCTGATATCTCCACCACAGTTTTCCAGTTACTTTTCAGCGTTTCTATCCTGGATTCATCATGTGGGATGTCGATCTTGTTGACCGCTACGACTGAGGGAATGTAAACCACATTTCCCTTAAGGAAATCTATCAGGTCATCTGCGGTTATCTTTTCCCTTATGTACAGTTCTGCGTTGGTGATCTTGAATTCCTTGAGTATATCACGGATAGACCCCTCTTCAAGGGATGTGCCCCTTGGTTTATATACCTTAAGACCTCCGCTGCTGGTACGTTTTAACGATACGTTCTTCCTCTTTCTGTCAATGACTATGCCTGCCCTGTAGAGTTCATTCTTGATCTTCTCCAGGCCAAGCGTCTGGACATCGGCCACCAAAAGTATGAGATCTGCGCTTCTCACCGTACTGAGAATTTCTCTCCCCCTTCCCGATCCCGATGCTGCATTTTCAATTATGCCCGGAAGATCAAGTATCTGTATCTTTGCACCGTTTATTTCAAGGATGCCAGGTATTACTTTCAGGGTCGTGAAGGCAAAACTCCCAACCTCACTTTCGCTGCCTGTGAGTCTGTTAAGGATGCTACTTTTCCCAACGTTGGGGAAACCGACTAACGCCACTGTTGCATCTCCGCTCTTTGGAATTGAAAAGCCCGTGCCGCCATGACCCTTGTGTGAATCTGCCTCAATCTGCAGTTTTGATATCTTTGCCTTCAGGAGACCAATGTGCCTTTCTGTGGCTTTGTTATACTGAGTCTTCTTGATCTCTTCCTCAATCTCGTGTATCCTGTCCTCTATGGTGGCCATCTGCTGCCCGACCATATCAAGGCATTACTTTAATTTGACTAAACGAAAACAATGGGTTCGAAGCGCTCAGGCTGAGCCTGAAAAAACATTTATTGACCCATATCATGTGGGATATGATGGGGCTTGGCGACTCGCTAGGATTCAAGGGATCGATTGCGACACAGTTATTGAGAGATCAGCATGCTGAAACCGTCAGGCTTGCCGAGGGCTTCATCGGCAATGAGGTTAAAGTTACGGACTTTCTCGGTCATGTCGATTATTCCATTATGGTTCATTTTCCACTTGAAGATAATTTCCTAATACCTGTCTTCAGACCTTTCCTGAAAAAATACCTTGACTTTGAGGAGCCAATACGTGTGATAACCGGGGAACATATGATCATACGAAAGGAACGACAGGACCTGATCGGCAGGGGGGCGAACGAGTATGACGAAGCTTTAGAACTTACAGCCGATCAAATCGCTGGGAAAAGCCTGCTTATTGCAAAGACACTGTTGCAGCATGTCTTCAAGGAAGAGAACGGTTTGTTCCAGCTCGTGGACTCTTACCTTCCGGACCATGAGAAGCAGGACCTTTCGAAAAAGTTGAAGGAGCAGCTGCCTTTACTGGAAGCGGGGCTAAAGAGATAGGAGTCAACTTATTCTAAAAATATACCGAAACATTTCCTCATTGAGCCCGGTCACCTTCAGGTATTCTTCTGTGCTAAAAGTACTGATTATAGACAGCGCCTCCCTCATTGTGGAGTTCAGATCTTCCTTGCCAATATCGATCCAGCGTGGGAAAAGTTCGTTATCCTCGCTTAGATTGTGATCAACAAGGGTTCTGTAAAAGAGCGGCAACCTCATTTCCGCAAGTTCTATGTTCCCTGAATTCGCCCACTTTGTTATGTTGTTGCCAAGTGTTGCCAGGAGCTTGTGGTCTGCCTTTATTCTTCTCACACGTCCGGAAAAATCAGCAGAATCAGCGAATGGGAAGGTTTCGAGCACAGGGAAACAAACCTTTTCCTCTATCTCTATGTGACACCTTTCAAGATAGTCCAAGAAATTTGAAAATTTTTCCTGATCATATGGAGATTCCAACATCCACTTTGCCTTCCTAATGGCCGTATGTTCTATCATCAGCACTTCAGCGAGGTCTGCCACAGTACCACTGATCAAGTAATTCTTTAGAGATGTTAATCTTGTGCTTTTAATAATCCCCGAAATAGAAAAATAGTTTCAAAAAAGAATGCCTTGGAAGCCACTTCCTCAAACACATAACCCTTGTATGCAGACCACAGTGACTGATAGTCCGTAAGCGAAGATACAACGAGATAAATCTCGCCATTTGTACTGAGGTGATTCTTCGCTTCATCCAGAAACGGACTTATCACCTTAAAGCCATCCTCGCCGCCATTCCACTGTGTACCCTCTTCAACATCATCGCTAGTTGGTAAGTACGGCGGGTTAAAGATAATTGTGTCAAATTGCCCCGATATATTTGAGAACAGATCAGATTCAGAAAAATCTACGAGGACTGAGTTTTCTTTAGCGTTTTTCCTTGCACATTCCACTGCAGTGCCGTTTATATCACATGCAGTCACTTTGCATCCAGTTTTCGCAAAGTATACTGATATTATTCCAGTACCGCAACCGATCTCGAGCAATTCCCTTCCTGGCAGCACATTGTCCAGAATCAGGAAGGTGTCCTCTGCTGGTTCGTAGACACCTGCGCATGGTTCAATTACTGTACCCTTGTATTGTATTCTCATTGCACTGAAGCAGCTTCGTGATTGAGAAACGCTATTTAGGCTTAACACAACCCCCTGCATGGATCTAAGATCTCAGCTTCCCTTCTTATAGCCGATCTATCGGCCGTGATTTCACGCTACCAAAGTTAGCTTAATTTTACTCCCCACAGATATGACAGATCCAGAGAAACCGGAATAATGATCTTGAAGCCGCCAGATCCCAGTACCCTTAAGCAATTGGGTGGGTAGATTAATTCAAAACTTACCCGGCCCTTTAATTTCGATAAACTTCCCGTTCACCGTGTGCCATTTCTCACCAAGGTCAAGCATGTTGGCTATGAGATTCTTCAGTTCCCTCCCCTTGTCCGTGAGAGAGTATGTAACGGAAGGTGGTGTAGTGTTCTCCACATCACGGTGTACGATTCCTTTTTTCTCAAGCAGTGCCAGTGATCTGGAGAGGCTTGTGGTGCTGATGCCGCTTATACTCTTCCTGATCTCGTTGTATCTCAGCCCACCGAAGTGATCTAGACGACTAATAATCTTAGGTACCCATGTGTACCCCAAAATTTGCATAACACCTGCAACTGTGTTATCATCTTTCTCGAACCTTGATGTTACTGAAACTTCGAACATGACCGTTACCAAGTAACGGTATAGTTACTTTCTGGTATATTAACTTAAACCGCATTCGCAGATATTGGCACTTTGCCGGGAGTAAAATGTTATGGAAACTGCAGGCGATATCGAGCAGAAAATCATGAGCGTGGTGAGGAGGGTACGTGGTGGGGTTGTTACCATAAACAACAGGCACTTCCAGATGGACAAGAAGGGAGAGGTGATACCAGTTCAGGGAGCAGCTACCGGAATAGTTGTAAGCTCCAGCGGATACATAGTGAGCAACCATCACGTAATCCACGGTCATCAGGAACTTGAGATCACAACGGCTGATGGTTCGGTATATGAAGGAAGAGTTATTGGCAGCGATCCGGCGACGGATGTGGCCGTTATCAAGATAGATGCTCATGGCCTTGAAGAAGCTGTCCTGGGAGACTCAGAAAATCTTGATCCTGGAAGATTTGTAGTTGCCATTGGAAATGCCCTTGGCCTGCCAGGGGACCCGACAGTCTCCGTAGGCGTGGTCAGCGCGATTGGCAGACCTATGCCATGGGCCGATTTTATCTTTGAGGGACTGATCCAGACTGACGCTGCCATAAATCCTGGAAACAGTGGAGGGCCGCTGGTTGATCTGAATGGAGAGGTTGTAGGTATGAACACTGCTATTGTTGCCTATGCACAGGGTGTGGGATTCGCAATACCTTCTGCAACCATCAGGAGGGTGATGCACCAGCTCCTTGAGAATGGCAGGGTTATAAGACCATGGCTTGGAATATCCGGGGTTACCTTGCATGACGGAATACATAGACCACAGATGCTTAAGAATACAAAGGGGGTTGCCATTGCGCGCGTCTCCAGATACAGCCCTGCTCATTATGCAGGCCTAAGACCATGGGATGTCATCACGTCTGTGAATGACAAAAGAATTGATTCCATGAAATCCCTGCTTGAGCAGCTTTCGTCCACAAAGATCGGAAGTAACCTTACCTTAGGAATATTAAGAAGCGGCACGGCGAAGGATGTATCCATAGAACTTCAGGAGATGCCTGAATATTACCTTGAATCTCAACTGAACTGATTTCAGAATCATCTTACAGTGAATTTAAGTATTCGATGTCGATTATCCAATATCGGATAAACGATAAGGTGATGAATAATGTTTGGTCGTGATGATATACATCGCAGGATGGGTGGAATGTATAGAATGCGGGGTGGGCTCAGGTATTTCGTTATGTATCTCCTCAAGGAGAAGCCAATGAACGGGGCTGAAATAATGAATGCCATGGAGTCCAATAGCATGGGGTTCTGGAGACCATCTCCAGGTTCTGTGTATCCACTGCTTGAAAACCTTGCCTCCGAGAAGCTGATAAAGAAGAGGGATGATGGAAGGTACGAGCTCACCGTAGAAGGAAAAGAAAGCACTGATTTCGGGGGATTCTTTGGAATAAACAGACCTAGGACCATTGATGAAATGATTTCAGAAATGAACAGCTATATTTCATACATGGAAGACCTGAAAACGTCAGATCCTGACCGAATGAATTCTTACTCAAATAACCTAAAGTTGCTATCCGAAAAGTTGAAAAAGGTTTCCGAACCCATTTAAATCACTAAATCTCAGGTTCAATTAACACTGGAAGTATGTACGGCTTCATCGCAAGAGGCCTAAATACCTCGGTCTAACCGCAATAAAAAGTATTTCTTTAACTCCTTGTGGAGTAAGTAAATAAAGTAAATTCGACGCAGGGGAATGCATATTTTCACCATTGACACCGAACTTGCTAAGGATGATTACATTTTGAGATATAGGAGAAATATTTTCCCTTGTATTACGGGATCTCCTGAGAAAAGTGGTCGAGAGAATTTACCCCAATAAATCTAAAGAAGTCCAATTTTTAAAATTATTGGTTTACATGATGGAACTCAAGATTCCATCGGCAAGCGTTCTTACGTAACTTTCAGGGCTCATTTCGTTATCCTTCCACCATACCACATAGCAAAGTAGAGACCCAAAAAAAGCTTTCCTGATCGGCGACGGAATTGTTGCCCCAGCCAGCTCTTCAAGTCGAGAGAACATTTTGTTCATTTCCTGGAAACACATGTTTCTTAGTGCCAGTTCAATTGGTTTAAGTCTGTCCTTGTTCGCGATGGTCATCAGAAGCAGATTTCTAAGTTCTGGACTTTCATACTTTTTTAGAAAAGATATTCCAAAATCGTTGAGGAGTTCCTGAGCATTATTGTGGCTTCTCTCATTTACGCTGGTGATTTCCTCTACTGGCACTGACCTCAGAGCGGCTTTTTCTATTAGATTATCTTTTTTCTTGAAATAGAAGAAAACAATGCCCTTGCTGACCCTGGCTTTCTTAGCAATCTCGTCTATAGTTGCGAGATCATAACCCATCTTGGAGAAGACTTTGATTGAAGCGTTCAGGATCTTTTCTTCTTTGTCGTTCTTTGTATACATAATAAAAGTAATGTTTAAAATATATATATACTAATCGGTCAGTCGGTATGACCTGACTAGTCAGTCAAAATGTTTAAATATATATTGACTATTTAGTCAATCATGGCAAACACGCAGAATAGAAGTTTAAGAAAGGTTGGATTAGATTTTGGCCTAATAAGCGGGGCCGAGTGGCTGATTATCATAGCTGCATTTATGGGCAGGTTTCTGCTCCAGTTCTATCAGACCTCAATAGGTTCCTTGGGACTGGCATTCAGCATGAGTTCGTTTGAGGTGGGTATAGGATTTGCGCTTTTCACCCTGGCATTCGCAGGGGCAGCATTTCTTATGAGGAAGTTCAGGCCAAGTCAGTTGAAGACGGTTGAGATAATCTCCCTGGCACTCCTTGGAATAACGATGCCACTGTATATATTTGCATCTGGCTTTGCAGAGGTGTACACATTAATGATCATTGATGGTTTCATAACCGGTCTGGTAATGGACTCATTCATGACAATGGCAGGAATGGCATCCATGGACCAGTCCAAGAGGCAGGTTGAACAGGCATCATTCTCCTTCTGGGTCGCGCTTGCGCTCATCATTGCTCCGTTCGTGACTGGATACCTCCTGGATCTTGGTATAAAGGAGATCTTCCTGATATTTGCTGTAATGGCCTTTGTGGCAATACCTTTTGTCGTCTTACTTAGAGGGAAATACTCACTTCAATATATGGAGGCAAAAGGGCACAAGGGAAGTGTGAGCATAACATCACTGTTCAAGAACAGACAGTACAACTGGGCAGTCATAGCCGCTTTCGCCTACACGATACCGTTCTATATAATCTTCTCGTATGGTGTTATCTATGGCGGAGTCCTTGGTCTTTCAGCAACCACGGTGTTCTACCTCTTAGCCATAATGTTCGTCGGTGACGTCGTGACAAGGTTCATTATAAGACTTAAATCACCAATACAGAACAGGAGACCATACATGGTCTTCGCTGTTACTATTGCGCTTGTCGCGGCAATATTCCTCGCACTGAGTTCTGTGTCAGTAGTATTCTTTGTACTTGCATTCCTTATTGCAGCAATACCCGATGGAATTGCCTGGACTCTTGGAATACAGATAGCAAACACCACATTCAAGTCGGAAGAGATTGGAACATCGACGTCATTCTTCAGCTCGACCATGATGATCATGTCTGCTCTGATGCCACTCGTTGGGTACATGGCATCCGTAAAGTATTTAGGTTTTACCTCAACGCTTTGGATATTTGCAGGAATCACCGCAATATTCTTCATATGGGAACTTCTGCTCAGACCCGCAAAAACTGTGAATGATCAGGAAGATAAGACCGTTAAGTCGTAAGGTGTACCTATGGTAAAAATAATGCTGATAATAATGAGCGAGGACGAAGAGAGAATAAGGATGCCCTTGAATTTCTCGAAAAACCAGTCGCAGGCTGGAAACGAAATAAGGATAGTGTTCTGGGGACCAAGCGAAAAGACACTCGCTACCAATGATCAACTGCGAAAGGAATACAATTCGTTAGGAACTGTGAAACCCAAGGCTTACGTAAACACCTCAAAGAAGTACAATCTGGAAACAAAGCTTTCGAGAGACATAGAATTGATTCCAGTAGGAGGGTATATAGCAAAAAGCATAGAAGAGGGCTATGTGACAATCACCTTCTAGAACAAGGCGGTAGTTAACCTGGAATCTAATAATATTTTAAAAAAACTTGGGGCCAAGACCCTACTTTTTCCAATTTTTGTAATAGTTGCCATCGCTGTTGGCATAGGTTTGGGATCCGACTTCAGATCGAGCAGTTCAGTTGCAGCCACTTACGGCATTCCAGTGGGCCTTTTCTTCATGATATACCCCGCCATGGCCAAAGTTCAGCTGAATGAGATGGGAAGGAGCATAAGAAACATCAGAACCTTAGGTTTTACCGCAATTCTGAACTACGCAATCACTCCATTCCTTGTCGCAGGAATAGCGTACTTTTTCATTTATGTAGTTTACGTGCATTTAGGCATCCTAGGTGCTGGTGTCGCGTCTCAGATGCTGGTCGGCATCATTCTTCTCGGAATTGCCCCGTGTATCGGGATGGTCATGGTCTGGACAGACATGGCACATGGTAACCTGCCTCTCGGAGTATCTCTAGTAGCCTGGAACTCGATAATTCAGATATTAACGACTCCATTTCTAATATATCTTCTGGCTAGAACTTCTGTTACAGTAAGTCCATCCCTCATTATTGAGAGTGTTTTATTATACCTTGGTCTTCCTATGTTAGCGGGCGTCATTACCAGGTGGATTTTCCAGAAAAAGCAATATTATAACCGCTTGCTGAGGTCTCTAGGGTCTGTGCAGACTATCGCTCTCTTGTTCACGATCGTGGTTATATTCTGGGGGGAGGGATTTGGAATAATAAAAACGCCTTCACTGGTCTGGATGGTGGGTATTGTGATGCTAATTTTTTACTTCGTGCTCTTTCATGTGGGGTATCTCACTTCGAAGAAGATCGGTTACAATTATCCAGATTCCACTGCCATCGGATTCTCGGTTTCCGCCAGGAATTTTGAAGTAAGCATTGCAATAGCTCTTTCTGCTTTTGCAGTGTATCCCTATGTTGCTATAACTACTGCAATTGGCCCTCTGCTTGAAATACCTCTAATGCTCATGCTGGTATGGATGCAGATGCGAAGAGAGAGCAGAAAATTAGCCCATTAAATGCAACGACCAAGGTATGAGAGTAATTAGAAGGAACAAGAGACCTCATTTGGGAAACCCTAAAACATCCACGGAAGATCATGATGATAGGTAATTATAAAAATGGACTAGCCGCTATATGATTAAAGTTTAAGGGGAATACTGGTGGAAATATTGCAATATAACAGGACAATATGCGGTCGCCGCAATGTGCTAGATCCAGAGAAGCTGTTTCCCTATATTCCCAATTGAAAAAAGTTGTGTCCGGATTTATAGGAATAACAGTAGGATTGCCTATTTTTGGTGTTCCGCCAGTTATATCTGCGATAGTGTTTGTTGATTTGTTGTTCCCATCCAGCTATTTCTGAGACATTATAGATGGGAGAGACTCTCACTCTTGATAGCAGCCTTCAACCTAATATTCATGCCGCTTTTTCTTTATATTCCTTGTCCCAACTGGTAGCTGTTCTCCCAAAGTTTCCCGAACTGGAGGATTACTGGTGGAGTCGGATTCCTTTTCGTATATATTCTGATGGCAAATCTGGGAACAGCCATACTCCTTGGATGCCTTTCTTCATGCTATCCTCTGTTGTCGACAAAGGTTTGACCAAGAGCAACATCAAGTGACGCCAGATTGATGCGTTCATTGGATCGGTCATAATGGTTTACGGTCGCAGTTACTAAAATCCTTCAGATTTTTGCCTCCAAGGTTGGTGCTTTTC
>JAVYSB010000003.1:47536-59518 GCA_038729425.1 Thermoplasmataceae archaeon
ACAAAGGTTTGACCAAGAGCAACATCAAGTGACGCCAGATTGATGCGTTCATTGGATCGGTCATAATGGTTTACGGTCGCAGTTACTAAAATCCTTCAGATTTTTGCCTCCAAGGTTGGTGCTTTTCTATGGAACTGTTCGCGGTCCGGCTTGTGGAAGCTGGTTTATTGATGCCAAAGCCATATCGGCAAGCCCATCGTGGCCGTGAGTGAAGCCTTAGGATGGGGGCATAAACCTTCCTGTAAAGGTTGGAAAAACACTCGACTTTTATCTGCCAAGTTTTGCTGCGTTGATACTTGCAGCCGGGATACCATTAATACCTGATGCCCGTTTGGTTACATGAATTTTGCGGTGCAGGTGATAGTAAAACATTCACGTCTGCTGCGAGGCTGTTTCTACTTCTGCTTTTGAATGATAAGGAAATAATGGGTGAGTGTGTCCATAAAAATGGCAAAATGCCGTGGGATATGGCACAATAGACTTCCTGAGTGTGAATGACTTTTTTTTATGAAATGCCCCTGGCATTTCCCACAGTCTTCATCCATCTCATCTCTATGTTATAGAAGGTAGAGAACAAATCGTCAATGCATAAGGTAGAAAGGAAAGGAAACGAGGAACTGCTTCCCAATTTCTAGCATTTCTTAAGCCAGAAGGAGATAGAGATCCACGATAAGGTGCCTTTAACTAAAGTCACCTTCAGCGATAGAGTAAAGATTGCATTCTGGTGCCTCGTGATTTACGTAACGATGATTATTGTACCGGTTTTGTCGGTCTTACCCTCGTATGAATCTCAATGTACTGCTATCAGCAGATTATCTAGGCAAGGGATTGTTGACCCGGGAATTAGACTGAACAGATCTTACAAAAAAATAATTCGTGGAGTGCCTACCGGTCGAGCTCATTACGATTCCAGTGACAATGCCTGAATTCCATAACTCGATTCAATAAGTTATTTAACCTTGAGCAAAATAAGGTATTCCTGTTACTTTAATATATACTAAGCAAATATTCTCCCTCCGGCAATTCCGGGGTGCATTGATTGACGTTAACGCTTATAATCGCTGAAAAAGCCGACGCTGCTAGGCGTATCTCCTATTTTCTTTCTGATGGGAATTCAAAACAGAAACGAGCCAAGGGACTCAGCTACATTGAATTTGGCGAAAAGGATCGCACTGTGGTGATTCCGCTCAGTGGTCACATTATTGGAATAGATTTTCCGAAGGAAATGACGGAATGGAAGTCCGTAAATCTGGGCACCCTCATTGACTCAAAGATACTAAAGAACGTCAAGAACAGGACTGCATACAATACACTTAAACACTTCGCTCCTGAAGCAGACAAGATCGTCATTGCCACTGATTACGACCGGGAGGGCGAACTCATAGGCGTTGAGGCTCTAGAGATAATAAGGGAGGAAATCAAGTCACTGGGAAAGGTGCCGGAAGTACAGAGGGCCAAGTTCAGCGCTCTCACGGGAGAAGAGATAAAGCAGGCCTTTTCAGAACCCATCATGGTGGATTACAACCTTGCTGATTCTGCAGAAGCAAGAGAGGAAATTGATCTTATATGGGGTGCGGTTCTAACGCGATTTTTCTCACTGGCAGCGCATCGATACGGAAAGAATTTCCTGTCGATAGGCAGAGTACAGACACCTACACTGGCGCTCATAGTAGGCAGAGAAAAAGAGATAATGGCTTTCAAACCGGAACCATATTGGAGATTGCTGGTTCTGTTCTTCAAGAGTGGGGCGTTCCAGGGTGAGTATGAAGCTGGAAATATAGGGTCAGAGAAAGAGGCAGCGAAGATCCTTGATGATGTCAACGGGAAGAACGGCACTGTGAAGGAATTTGAGAATCGGTTAGAACGCATTGGAAAACCTTCACCGTTCAACACCACAGATTTCCTCAGGGAGGCGTCGAGGATCGGTATCTCACCGCCGAAAGCCATGTCTATAGCGGAGCTTCTCTATACACGAGGCTATATAAGTTATCCAAGAACTGACAATACGGTATATCAGAAGTCAATCTCACTGAAATCCGTACTTAAGAAGTTATCAGGTTCAGAGTTTAGGGATGACGTAAACAAGGTTTTGTCGCAGGAGAGAATAGTTCCATCAAGGGGGAGGACAGAGGCCATGGATCATCCCCCTATTTATCCAGTCAACTCCGTAAAAAAAGGGTTGCTGAAGGGTGATTATGCGAGGATATACGAGCTTATTCTCAGGAGATTCCTCGCCACCTTGTATGTAGCTGGTGAGAGGGAAGTGAAAGAGGCTCTCATTGATATTGCAGGCCACAATTTCAAGACCAGGGGAGTCAGGGTCACAAAACCGGGATGGCTGGAGCTTTATCCCTACAGGAAAATTGACGAGTCCTATCACCCTGACCTTGAGAAAGGAGAAGAGGTCAAGGCAACAAAATGGGAAATGGTCAAGGAACACACAAAACCGCCATGGCGTTATGACATGGCTGCATTGCTCAAAGCAATGGAAGACCTCTCTCTTGGAACAAAGAGTACGAGACATGACATCATTGCGAAACTCCAGGAACGTGGCTTCATAGAGGGAAATCCTGTAAGGCCCACCAATCTAGGGATCGGGCTCATCGATTCTGTCACGACAGTGAAATCCAAGATCTCAGAACCTCAGATGACCGCTGAGCTGGAAAGGGAGATGGATAGGATCGCCGGAAAAGAAATGAAGAAGGATCAGGTTGTCTACGAGTCAAGGACTATGCTCCATTCCGTGCTTGCCGATTTTAAGAACCGGGAGTCGGAAATCAGGGAAATTATTAATGGGTCTCTCAGGAAGGGTGAGTCCATCGGAAAATGTCCATTTCATGATTCTAATATCATACTCCTGAAAAACAGGGATTATTACACGGTAAAATGTGAAACTGAGGACTGCAGAATAAATTTCAACCTTCCAGGCGGTGCCCTTGTTCAGCTGCTTGAAGATCGATGTGAAGTCTGTTCTCTGCCGAAGATCAAAGTGATAAGGAGGGGACAGTCCCCCGATATAAGATGCATTAACCCTAAGTGCGAATACAACTTAAATAAGGATTCCTTCGGAGTATGCCCATCAGACGGGGGCAGGCTAGTCTTAAGGCAGTCAAGATTTGGAAAACGGTTCCTAGGGTGCTCCAATTATCCGGATTGCAAGGTGACTTATGCGCTTCCGCAGATGGGTTTGCTCTCAGTGACCGGAGAGAAGTGCCCTTATTGCTCTGCCCCCCTTATAGTGATGACGGGAAAAGGAAGAAGGTGGAAATTCTGTCCAAAAATAAGCTGCGAATATAATGGAAAGAAGAAAAGAGGTGAAAGGAATAAGAAGAGTACTGCCTGAACTGTTCACGATGATTCTGTTCGCCGTTTCTTCACTCTTTGCGATATACATTTCGCAACAGTTGATAATTCAGGATGCTTCCATCAAGGCAAGCGGTTCCACTGGAGGTTTCGGGAATGTTCTAGTTTTCATTCCTCTCATTATCGTGTTCTCCCTTGTTGTCATATTTCTTGCTAGGAGGAAAAAGGTCCGCTTCCTAAAATGGCTGTTCATAGTGATGGTCGTCTACGTTGTCTTCTATGTGTCACTCTTCATCTCGTACCCAATAGCCGCATACCTTGCCTATACACAATTTGAGTTCAATGCCATCTCTCTGATAATAATCATCGGTCTCCCTTTGATATTCCTTTATCTACTGGCATTCAGGAACGAATGGTACGTGGTGGATGCTTCTGGGATATTTCTCGTGGCGGGAGTTGGGTCAGTATGGGGCGTCATTGTAGGTGTCTGGGCTGCTGTGGCTCTTCTAATAATTTTCGCTGTCTACGACTATATCTCTGTGTACAAGACCAAGCACATGGTAGCCCTTGCAGAAGCCGCAATTGATGAGAACCTGCCCCTCCTTTTTGTTGTGCCTTCAAGAAGGGGTACAAAATTGAGCGAAATGACCTTTGCAGGGAGAGCGGAACACGGGGCTCTCATGCTCGGTTTCGGAGATGTTGCAATGCCAAGTATCCTGGTTGTGTCAGCATTCACGTACAGTTATCCAACGAACTGGATTTTCTATGTGCTCTTCACTATGATCGGTGCCCTTGTGGCCATGGCGGTACTCTTTTTCACAGATGTAGAGAAACCAGCGCCTGGATTACCTTTTATCAACACCGGCGCGATTCTTGGTTTTCTGCTTGCTTTCTTGCTATTCCCGATCTGATTCTGAAGAAATGACTTCATAAATAAGCTCTCAGATCACTCTGTCATCTGGAGGTGATTTCTTTTCAAGCTCCAACTAAGTATATGCCATTACCGGGAGAGCTATGGCTAACACATGACCAGCAGAACGATGAGAATGCGGAAATCTATGGAAAGATCATTTTCAATACCGAGGATATAAAGCAAGTCAAGTATTAAGAAGACGACGACGCCAAATATTAATACCCTTGCTCCAACGTGTCTTCCGAATAATTCCATTCTCTGCTTCCCAAGTTTCTTTCCCATCTGAATTGTCTCCCGAAGTCAAATCCAACAAGCATCAATAGAACGAATGTTACCAAACCAAAAAGGGTACCAGAAAGCCAGCTGAGTTCCCATAACCCCATTTTCGCCAGATAGGGAAGGATCACCAGAGAGATGAATGTGGGAAATAGTCCTGTATCCACTCCAAAACCTGATATGAAGCCGTGAATAATAGTCCAGTGAATGGGAACAGGGGTCTCCGATTTTCCAAGATTTTCACAGAATGAACATGCTGAGCCAGATCATTGGCTGTAATGTGCATCATGGGGTGGAAATGTGTAAATCTATTTTTCAATATCAGCTATCCTGCGATTGCCATGGCCAAACCCATAATTGTGTATAGCGGCTCGTTAATGCTGGGTGATGAAGCCAATGTTTTACTATTGCAAAATATACGATTACGCTCATCATTGCACGCTGAATAGTAAATGAGAGTGAAAGGAATGCCCCAGCCTTCATACCTCCTCAGGAGGCAGTCACTGCAGAATAAGAGAAGGCGATTGGTCGCGTATGTTCATCAGGTATAATTCCATGCAGGAACCCCAGGCCGAAACAAGCAATAGATAAACAAGGCCAGATACCGTTAATCGCCTCCACCACTTATTTCTAGATAACAAGATTTTGGGAATTTTACTTGGGGACAGTCCCTGAGGTATCCGAGAGCAATGCTTATGTGGTCAACTGTGGTGCCCATGGTATTCATCGAGACAATTCTGCCATTCAGCTAAAAGCAAGGTTTTTCCTCTAGGCTGCTTCACAAAGCCGGGAAATCCCAGTGCCCTTAACATTTCAAGAGCTATTGGGTGGAATAATTAAGTGTCTTGCAATGCGATTAAAGGAAAGTTTGGTTGTACCGATTGACATGTCACTGACAGTTTCGGAGCTTCGGTCTGTTGCGGGGAAATTTTCATCAATATCTCCGTTAATTGGACATTTCAGCACGATATATATAGAAATAAGGTACACCATAATTTTGTAATTTGTGCCCTATTAACCAGATCAAAACGGGTTTGCGATGGTTTAATAATTTTGACTCTTTCTGGATATGAATGTTCAAGCAATCTGGTAATATAATTCTCTCTGAAGGAGAGGTATTTGAAAAGTCCGAGATTAGCGGGAATCTCTATCTTAGAGGAGGAAGAATCTCCGAGTCTGTTACTTTGTTGACTGTAAAGGGAAGCGTCACTGTTGAGCGAAATACACACATTCCGGGAAGCATGGTCTGCCAGAAACTCTTATCCAGGGCTGATCTCTCAATATCGGGGGATCTGTCAGTCGGTGATGCAATTACCATGCAAAAGGGCGACCTGATTGTCAGGGGCGCCATCATGGCAGATACTCTTGATTCAAGCTATTCTGTCTCTGCGGGAACCTTGAACTGTGATAAAATAATAGCCGGAAACGATCTCATTGTCCAGCATGAAATCCACGGAAAGACGGTCTCAGTAGGAGATGCACTCAGAGCTGGGGAGATAAATTGTGATGAAATTCTTACGGGTTCTCTTGAAGCTGGAAAAATTGACTGTATTTCCGTGAGAGTTGGAGCCGCGGCCATTATTGAATCAGGAAAATCCGACTCGATGAACGTGGAAGGCACACTTGAAAGCAGTTCCTACATCGAAGCCTCAGTAATGACCATAGAAAAGAATGCCTTCTTCAACAATGTAAAATGCGGAGTCATGAATGTCGGAGGTTCAGTTGTAAGCAAGGGTTCAATGGAGGTTGAAGAACTAAAGACTGGCGAATCACTAGAATGCAGCGACTTAAAGGCTCGGGAAGTCGTGATTGCTGGGTCAATAAAATCTTCTGGAAATGTGACAGCATCTGGAGACATCCGTGCGAATGATCTTATTGCAGTCCATGGCCAGATATTATGCAATACTCTCGAGGGCAATGGTGAAATTAGTGCGGAAAGAATAGAGTGTAAGATGAACCTTGAGTGCCAGACGAAACTTAGCGTGATCAAGGGCGTAAGCGCAAACTTAATAATGCTTGGAAAGAACTGCATGGTTTCTGGACCTATTCATGCGAATCAGGTCACACTCTCAAATGGTGTCAGCGCACAGGATATCTATGCCGTTATCCTTCACATGAAGAGCGGATCAGTGGCAACAAATGTTTATGCTGACGAGATCACAATGTGGAAGAATTCAGCAATAAAGGGTAGGTGTCTCTACAAGAACTGGATTAAGGATGCAGTTGGCATGAAAATTGAAGGCATTGGGGAGAAAGTGAGCGACCTCCCCAAATTTCCGTTTTGAGTTCAGTGAAGGAATACCCGTTTCCCGGTGAAATACATGGGTATATGTTTTTCCTTTGCCATGGCTATCACTTCTTCATCCCTAATTGATCCGCCCGGCTGTATTATTGAAGATATCCCATGTTCTCCAGCGATTTCCACGCTATCGGAGAATGGGAAGTAAGCGTCCGAAGCCATAACTGATCCCTTTGCTTTCTCGCCGGCTTTATTGATCGCTATTCGCAGGGCTTCAACTCTCGATGTCTGTCCAGCACCTATTGCAACGGCACATCCATTCTTCGCAAGTACAATAGCATTGCTGCGACAGTGGGTCACTACCTTCCATGCAAATTTTAGATCCTCAATCTCTGACGGAGATGCCTCCGTATCAGTTTTAAGTTCCAGTCTTTCATAGGTGGATACCAGATCGTCCTGCAGAAGGAACCCGCCTGAAATAGATCTCACTTTCATTCCTCGATTGAGAGGCTTCTCCACCTCGAGTACCCTAAGATTCTTTTTTTTCCGTAGTATGCTTATGGCTTCCTTGCTGTACCCGGGCGACACAACGACTTCTACGAAAAGTGATGATAAAGCCGCAGCAGTGCTGGCATCAACGTTCATATTGAAACCTATCACCGAACCGTACGCAGATTCTGTATCTGTGGACAGGGCCCTCGTGAAAGCCTCTGTGAGGTCCTTCCCCGTTGCCGCTCCGCACGGCGTGTTGTGCTTTATAATCATACACGCAGGGACTTCAAATTCCATCACCGAAAAAAATGCGGAATCTGCATCCATAAGGTTATTGTAAGATAGCTCCTTTCCATTGAGCTTCCTTGCATTTGCAATGCCCTTTGAGCTGCCGTCGGAAAACACATAGCCTCTCTGATCCGGGTTTTCCCCGTATCTGAGTTTCTCCCCACGAACGCCGCTTATTAAAAGGGTTTCCAGTGATTTCTCTCCGAAAACCCTCTGGAGCGAATTATGTATAAGTATATCATAATCCGCAACCCTCTGGAAGGCTTTCAGCGCCAGTTCTTTCCTCAATTCATCAGAAATATTGCCCGTGCTTCTGATGGACTCTAAGGCCGGTGGATAATCCGCAGGATCTGAGAGTACCGCGACATTGGCATAATTCTTTGCGGCCGCCCTCACAAGAGAAACGCCGCCGATGTCTATATTCTCAATCATTTTCTCAACATCATTGCCCTCCGAGACTGACCTGAAGGGGTAGAAGTTGCAAATCACAATGTCAAAATCCGGATAATCTGTGTTTCCTCTGGCCCTTGAATCGTAGTCTGAAAGTATTCCGGCAAAAATCCTCGGATGCAGGGTTTTCACCCTACCACCCAGGAGCTCTTCGAATCCAGTCAGCTCAGAAGTGCTCCTTGCCGAAATTCCATTTTTTCGGAGGTGATCGCCAGTGCTACCGGTAGCATAAATCTCTCCCATGACATCTCCACAACTCTTTACGAATTCTATCAGGCCGGATTTGTTATAAACGCTAATCAGGGCTCTCATTGGTTCCTTAACCCAGGAGGCGATAAAAGATTTTGTCCGTAAGTTATTGTATTATAACTATGGGTAATAATAATAGAACCGTGGTAATTTATTGACCGAATTAACAAAATGTTTAATATAGTTTATTTATCGCATCACCAGAGGACAATACTGATGGAAACTACTGTATTGAAGGAAAAACAGGAAACTGAAAGAAACATTTCAATCGAAGAACTGAACCAGACCCCGGTGGTCCAGAGGGAAGTAGAGCTGGTGGAAAGGAAGGGAATTGGGCACCCTGATAGCGTCTGTGACGGAATCGCAGAGGCGGTTAGCAGAGGTTTGAGTAAGTATTACCTTAAGGAATATGGCAGAATTCTTCACCACAACACCGATCAGGTGGAAGTCGTTGGAGGGCAGGCATCTCCTAAATTTGGTGGTGGAAAGGTGCTTGAGCCCGCTTATATTCTTCTGAGCGGCAGAGCCACAACTACAGTTGATGGGGAAAGAATTCCATGCAAGTCAATAGCTGTCAAGGCAGCGAAGGAGTACCTAGCTACCAACTTCAAACATCTTGATCTTGATTCCGATGTAATGATAGACTCCAGAATTGGCCACGGTTCTGTTGATCTCAGGGGGTTGTATGATACAAGAAAACACAAGGCTAATGACACGTCGTTTGGAGTCGGATTCGCCCCCTTCACTGATACGGAAAATCTAGTCCTTAATACTGAGAAATATCTCAACGGAAACCTGAAGAATAAACTCCCTGCCATTGGGTATGATATTAAGGTGATGGGATTCAGGCAGAAAGATACCATAAACCTAACCATCGCGGCTGCTTATGTTGACAAGTTTGTAAAGGACAAGGGTGAATATTTCTCCATCAAGGAAGAGCTTACCAACCTGGTAACAGATTTTGTCAAGAAGCAGACAGAGTTGAATGTTAAGATTTTCATAAATACCGGGGATCTAAAGGACGAGAATGTATACTACCTTACTGTTACAGGATTATCAATGGAAAATGGGGATGATGGATCCGTGGGAAGAGGTAACAGGGTTAACGGGATAATAACGCCGTACAGGCCGATGAGTATGGAGGCTGCCGCCGGAAAGAATCCTGTTACGCATGTAGGAAAACTGTATAATGTTCTATCGAACATCATAGCTAAAGACGTGATAAAGGAAAGCGGCGGAGACGTTGAGGAAGCAATGGTTAGAATAGTCTCCCAGATTGGGAGACCCGTAGACGAGCCGCATGTGGCAAGCATACAGTTAATATATGCTCCGGGTGCGGACAGATCTAAACATAGGGCGAACATTAGGAGAATAGCTGATCAGCGGCTTGAGAACATAGCAGACCTCACAGACAAATTTGTAAGCGGGGAAACACCTGTTTTCTAATCCCCCAATTTTTTTACATCATTCACTGAAGCAATTGTTGTTAAGCAGGTAATAGTCACATTTAATTCATCAGAGTAACTTCCACATCAGGTAAGCGTCAGATAGATCGCTGTAATACCCCTTAATGGTGGATATGATGGAAAATCCAAGATTCCTGTAAAAACCAATTGCAGTTACATTATCGGTACGTACTTCCAATCTGACCGACAATAGATTTTCCTGATTGCAGGTATCAATGAAGGTTTTCATAAGAACATGCCCCAAACCCATGTTCCTGAAATCTTTATCAACAGCAAGAAGAAGTATTCTAGCTTCTGTTCTGGAAAATTTTGATCCAACAATGAAGCCTACGATCCTGTCATTGACGGTATAGACGATGAATGAGTTTCGCCAGTTTTCGTAAAGATCCAGCAAAAGAGCTTCAGTATAGTACTCAGTCAGTGAGTTGTTTGCTATTTCAACTACTTTTCTTACGTCTTCTGGACGAAATTTTCTCGTCTCTGCAACCAATGCATCCCTCACCGCAGCCATTTTATTCTCCCGAATTGTGGATTATCCAATTGATGATCTTCAGCAGACTATCAGGAACTTTCTCTTCTAGTTAACGTATAATTCATTGCCGGGTAGTTACGGACACGCCTTGTTGTTACCGCAGGTGCTCTTGTAACGGTGGTAAGTGTCCGGATACAGGATCTCTGGAGTGCGGGTTACTTGTCCCCGTCGCCAGTGTTAGCTTTACTTTGTTGGAATTTTAATTTCCTAATCTCTCGGTTATATGCATCTGCAAGATCAGAAAGGCCTATGGTACCAAGTATCTTGTCGGGATCTTCATCGTCGACAACGACCAGCTTACCGGCTGTGCTTCTGGTAAGCATATCCATTGCGGTATGTGCTGTAGCGCTTCCTTTTATGGTCTGTACGTTGCTGTCCATAACATCCTGGGCGGTCGTTCTGTCGAGATCCATTGAAGGCTTTACCTGCTCAATAGAAAGCAGTCCTTTCAAAAGACCGTCTTTCTGTACCACGACAACTTTAGTCCTGCTTTCCCTGATCGTATACATTGATTCTCTGAGAGTCATCTCTGGTGTGACATAATAGTAATTGCGTTTCATGGATTCATACGCTGTAATGGAATCAAGCACTGGCCTCTCGTATTCCTGTTTATGTGCCGGGGAACTCTGCCTATTTAGCACCTGATTGTGGTATATGGAGTATTTCTGCCCAGAGATATAATAAGAAATTACGGTAGAAAGCATTAGTGGTAGAAATAGAGAATAGCCTCCTGTCATTTCTGTGCCCATGATCATCACAGATATCGGAGCCTTTGATATGCCACCAAAGAAAGAAATCATTCCAATTATTGTTACTTCAATTACATTAAGATATGGGAAAAAGGGAATAAAAATAATTCCCATCAGTGCACCGATAAATGCCCCAGTAACCATTCCGGGAGCGAAGACGCCTCCAGACCCACCAGATCCTATTGTGAATGATGTTGCAATTATCTTCGCAATAATCAAGGCTACCAGAAGCCAGATCGGGAACATTGAAATCCTGTCAAGAAAGATTAACTGTATCCACCCGTACCCCAGGCCAAGAATTTCCGGGAAGAATATTGCGATGACACCAACAACAAGCCCGCCAATCGCCGGCTTCACAAAATTAGGGATTTTTTTCGCTCTTTTGAACATTTTCTGCACGCCGTAGAAAGTAATCACATACAGTACGCCGAGAAGACCTGCAACCACGCCAACAAGCGAGTATAGGATCAGCGCCGCAGGGTGGCTGAACCCAAGGATCCCTGATCCTGGAATACTGAAAAGCGGTTGATAGTTGAAATTATAGCCAAATATTATATACCCTGTAACCGAAGCTATAATAGAGGGGATGAGCGCATCTACCTCGAAATCCCTGCGATATAGAATTTCTGTGCTCAGCAACGCACCCCCAAGAGGTGCAAGAAAAATGCTTCCTATACCGGCGCCAATTCCAGCCGCCATGGCTATTCTGCGATCATGATCATCCATCTTGAAAACGTCAGCGATGTAGGATCCGAAACCAGCGGCTATCTGCGCCGAGGGGCCCTCTCTGCCAGCGCTTCCACCAGAGCCAATGGTTATTGCTGATGCAAGAGTCTTGATAATAGGCACACGTCTCCTTATTCTGCCCCCCTTATTATGGAAAGCGTCTATTGCAGCATCAGTACCGTGACCCTCCGCCTCTGGTGCAAACCAATAAACAAGCATTCCTGATAACAAACCTCCAAGCACCGTGGAAACCGGTATAAGGTATCGGTGAAACCCGCTGATTACATAATTAAGAACAC
>JAVYSB010000003.1:59616-76194 GCA_038729425.1 Thermoplasmataceae archaeon
CATCAGTACCGTGACCCTCCGCCTCTGGTGCAAACCAATAAACAAGCATTCCTGATAACAAACCTCCAAGCACCGTGGAAACCGGTATAAGGTATCGGTGAAACCCGCTGATTACATAATTAAGAACAGCGGGAGAGTTTCCTGTAGATGGTGGGGTAAAGCCAGATATGTCCGTCGAGAGAAGTGTCGTAAAAAATTCTATCCCATAATAAAGGATATATGATCCAACTCCTGCCATTAAGCCTATCAGGATACCGACGATTACCCATTTCCTGATAGATCCTTTTGCAATGAAATTATCAATCTGCAGGGCGAAGTCCTTCTTCATATCTTACTGAGCGTTACTTTATAATTGGAAAGTATTTAATTTTGTGAGACAGCGTAATATTTTTTCGCGAAAAAAAGGTTATTCTGGTGTGACGCATATAAGGTGCATATGTTTCATTTAGTCGCATTTTCGTCAACGTAGCTTTGAAACGCTCACAGCTCGATAATGCTTGGTTTATAATTTATCCCGAATAGGACTTGAAGAACTCTGATACATCCGCAACAGGATCGGACGATAACTCTAGTCCCGGTATGTATTCTTTGAATACACCAGCCCTCCTGTCAAGTATAATTGCCATTCCCCTATCGCTCTCGTTTCTTATGAGCCTGCCTATGGCCTGTTTCATCTTTATTGCTGTAGGAAATACAACTGCATATTGCCAGCCGTTTCCATACTTGAGGTCATAATAGTCCATTATGGCTTTCTGCCTGGCGTCCGGCCTGGGATATGGGATCCCGGCGATTATAACAAGTTCCAGTTCGACCCCGGGGAAATTCATACCTTCAGATATCCTTCCTCCAGATACTGCGAATATGGCAGATTTTCCTCTCCGAAATCTCTTGACCATGTCCATCAGAGAACCCTGATCAAGATCTCTCTTCTCAGAATAGTACTTGAAATCGAATGGTACTGAAGCAATCTTCTCCATTATGCTGTAAGATGGAAAGAAGACGATTGTGTTTCTTCTGGCAGTGGTAATAATATCGTTGATTTTACTGTGGATTTTTTGAGCTTCTGCCTCGTCGAATTCATCAAATTTAGTGGTTGTATTTGCGTCGTATATTATCTTCCTGTTTTCACGCGGAAAAATGTAGGGAACTACAAGGTGGTCCATTTCAGTAAATCCCGTTATATTCTTGTACACCTCAATGGGGTCCAATGTTCCTGACATATGAATTGTCCAGGATTCTCTGAGGGGATCGAGTATTCTGGACGGGTCCAGGCATATGGCATCTATTGACCCGAGATGTTCCTTTGACGCGATAGCAGCGTATACCTGATCGTCCAGAGCCTCCCACGATCGAAGCTTGTCCGCAACAGATAGAACAACTGTCCTCGGTACCTTTCCTTCTTTCTCACGCTTATCAGCTATGTATTCACCGAAAATACTCATATAATCCAGGAGACTGAGATATTTTTCAGAACTGAGCGAGTTTTCGATCATCATGTATTCCCGGAATTCGTCAAATTTTATTCTCGCTTCATCGTTTTCCCCTATCTTGTCTCTCACAATGTCCAAGATTGTATTTCTCAGCATCTCTATAAAATCTGATGCCCTGATTCTCTTTATCAGCTCGAAGTCTCCAAATTCCAAGCTCTCCCTTTCCGCGAGGTTCAACTGATTCACACTCACTGAAAATGAAGAGAATTCCCTTGCAATGTCAGGGAGGTTGTGTGCTTCATCCATTATGATTATGAGCTCTTTTCTAGAAACCCCCCAGTTGTAAATCAGCCTACTTGATGTAAGAGGATTAAGGTAATTGGCGTAAGGAGCGATAACCAGATTGGAACTCTTCATTGAAAATTTCAGGCTTTCATACGCACAGAATTCCTTTGATTTCGCATGGGCAAGGAACTCCTCGGCTGTTGGGTGATTGCTAAAAATATACGCCTGTGTTTCATCCGATCTCACAGCATCGCTGAAAAATCTGCACGCAGACTGGTCGCCGGTCAAAACTTTTCTTTTTCTAATTGAGCAGAATCTGGAGAGAGACTCCGGCGTAAAATCACCAGATCCTTCAATTTCCCTGTAAAGCAAGCACAGATTGGATCTGCCCTGAAGCGGTACGGCCTTGATCACAAAATCACTGCTCAGCCTTCTTATTTCGTTTATTACCTGTTCCTGTTGAGAATTTGTCCTAGTCAGATAAAGTATCTTTCTATTTTCTTTTTTAGCGAGAGTAAGAGCAGAGATAAGCCCCATCAGTGTTTTTCCCGACCCGGTGGGAGATTCTATGGCTACCGAACCCTTGGAAGAGACATTCGCGGTGATAAAATCAATTATCGGGCGCTGATAATCTCTGAGGTTCAACGGGATCTGCAAAGAACTCACTTAGTCGTCATGATCGTTTGCTCTAATAAGATTGCTGTAATGCATGGGAACTGAATTCTAAAGATGCGCCTTGAAAAGTGCTTCAGATCTAGCCAAATGTTAATTTCATTCCAAAGACTTTAACTAGACTTATACTCTTGCTCAAATGTGAGATAATGGACGACAAAGAAAATGTTCTCCACACCCAAGTTGTTGAACTCGTAAAGAGAGATTATGACCACCCCAAAATAATTGGTGGTTTCGTCGGAACTACGATGGCCGGGCTACTTTCGGTTGGGTATATAATTGAACAACTGAAAATGCACCAGGTTGCTCATATCAAGTCCCCGCACATCCCTCCAGTTGCGGTTTTTGTTGGCAGCAAGCTAAGACATCCTTTCAGGATATACAGCACCGACAAGGGCGATGTGCTTGCAATAATAAGTGAGGTTCCTGTCAGGGATGAAGGGCTTTACGAGATCTCGGCTGCAATTATAGACTGGGCAAAAAAAATAGGTGCCAACGAAATTACAGTTCTTGACGGAATTCCGGTAAATGACATACCTCCTACCAGAAAGACATATTGCATTGCCGAAAAGGATGAACTCGCCGTTTGCGAGAAACGTGGCATACCTATGGCGCAGTCAGCCATAATAAGCGGAATTTCAGGCAGCCTCCTGAGTGAGTGCCTTGTAAAAGGCTTCAAGGGAAGTTCCCTAGTTACGCCATGCTCCGTTGATTTACCGGATCCCGGATCCGCACTGTCTCTGGTCCAGTCTGTAAGTCAGAAAACGAGCGTCAAGATCGATACAACACTGCTTCAGGAAAGCGTGCAGAGGATGCAAACAGAGATCGACGCTGTAATGAAGCAATATAATGATCTTCAGAACAAGAAGATTGGAAAATCAGAGGAACCAATGTATCGCTGAGATCATGGCTTACCGGCCATGATTTCATCTATCCTGTCCTGTATTACCGTTGCATCAGGTGCACTTTCCTTGGCTGATGCTAGAAGTTTGATTGCCTCCTCTCTCCGGGACATCTTTACCAGAAGATTGGCTTTCTCAATCTTGTATAGATAGCCTTCTGGGACCAGTTTCAGTGCCATGTCTATATCTTTCAAAGCATTATCGTAATCATTCAGTGCAAGGTACGCCTGATACCGTTTAAAAATGAATATCTGATCGGCAGAATTGAGATCCACAGCCTTTCCATAGTCCCTCATCGCCTCATCAAACTTCTTAAGTTTCCAGAATACGTTTCCCCTGTTGTAATAAAAGTCAGGAACATCAGCCTCAATTTTTACTGCCTCGTTGAATTCGTCCAGTGCTTCTTCGATGTCTCCCCTGTCCTCAAGGGCTGACCCAACGGCGTTATGATAGTCTGCATGGTCAGGATTTAGTTCAATGGCCTTTCTATAGTCTGAGATGGCCTGGTCCAACATCTTCATCGAGTAGTAAGCTAGTCCTCTATTAAAGTAATAATCTGGATCGTTTCCATTAATCTTTATTGCCTTTGTAAACTGCTGGATGGCATCCGGGTATTTTGTCAGGTTGAAATATGATATCCCCCTTTCATTGTAATCGTCTGCTTGGTCCGTCTTGTCCTGTAAAATAAAATCTTTTGCCACGCAGGTTTATTGGCACTCAACTATTTTAAGTCTTTTTTTTCGAGAGCGGTAACAGTGACCGCGGTTCAGAACAGTATCCTACTTTCAGATTCAGATCTAATCCTCTTATAGGTCGACCACTGTGTTCGGACGATTTCAGAAAGATCTCTCCCGTCCCTTATAGCCTTCCTCAGGAATCTCACAGTATAAGGGTCTGATGGATATCCGGACCCAATTTCTCCGTACCTATTCCTTAACTTATCTATTTCACTGTCCCTTGTCACCTTTGCTATGATGGAAGCGGAAGACACCGATGCATATTTCTGGTCCGCCTTATGCTCACATACGACTTTTTTCCCCGTTTCAATGAAAAATCTTTCTTCCGCTCTGGCGGTCAGTACGTCAAAACAATCAATGTAAATGTTTCCTGAAGCTTTTCTTATAAGATTTGCGTAATGCAGATATTCGATTTCATTCAGGGAAATTTTCTTCATGAGTTTATTTATTTCAGGTGGGTTGATTATTGTGACTTCAACCTGATCTGCAATGTCCATAATCCCACGAAACATTTTATTCCGGACTGCTGGAGAGAGTTGTTTTGAGTCTCTAACCCCTAGGGATTCAAGATCTTTAACATCAGCACATACCATTGCTATCACCATCGGACCCAGTACAGGGCCTCTTCCCGCCTCATCGATGCCACACTGCTTCATGTTTGTAATCGATCAGCGGGATGAGTTTAATCAAGCTTGGCATCGGACTGGAAAGTCAAATCCGCAAGGGAGACCACATTGATGCTGCAAAAGTGTTATAAGAAATTACAGTATGGCAGTCGAATAAGAGTGGTTAATTTTGGCCGATTACAGTGCTCTAATGCTGGAAAAGAGAAAATTGATCGAGAATTCGCTTGCCGAGTTTTTTGATTCGAAACTAAAGGAGATTTCAGATCCATTTATTCATGACATTGTTTCCAAGATCAGGGATTTCACACTGAATGGAGGGAAAAGGGTAAGGCCTATCCTTGTTCAGATGGGACATGATCTTTTTAATGGGAATGGAAATGGGGTGGTAAAAGCATCGGCCAGCATTGAAATTCTTCAGACGTACCTCCTCATTCACGATGACATAATAGATCAGAGTGATTTCAGGAGAGGAAAACCAAGTTTCCATAGACAGGTAGAATTCACCATAAAGAACAGGACCCCTGACGCTAAAAGAATTTCCGAAAATCTTGCAATTGTTGCAGGCGACTTGGCTGAAAGCTACGCGCACCAGGTAATTCTCGAATCTGGTGTGCCGTTTAAACAAGCATATCTGGCTTCACTTGAGCTTTCCAATATTATTGAGAAAACAGGATACGGGCAGTTGATCGATGTGGAGTCGCCCTTTAATGAAGAGTTCAACGAAGAAAGCCTCATTCAGTTGCATCTCTGGAAAACGGCCAAGTATACCGTTCAGGGACCGTTAAAAATGGGTGCAATACTCAGTGGAACAGAAAAGGACTTCACCGATCTGCTTGAGTACGGGGATGCACTGGGCATAGCTTTCCAACTGCACGATGACATAATCGGACTCTTCGGTGATGAATCGGTAACTGGAAAACCTGTAAAGAGCGATGTGAACGAGGGAAAGAAGACTCTTCTAATGCTTAAGGCAATTCAGGAATCATCTGAAGATCAGGCTGCATTCATAAAAACCTGCCTGAGGAGTGGCAACGTGTCTGACGAGGATTTTGCTAAACTTAAGGAGATTGTTAAGAATACAGGTTCTCTTGATTACTCAAGCAGAATGGCCGCAGACTTGGTCAAGAAAGCAAAAGATCATCTGAGACGACTTGGCGGAGATACTGAGGTGAAGAGCTTTCTGGGTTGGTTTGCTGATTACCTAGTCAGCAGAAAAAGTTAAAATTTTGGGCCGTACTTTTCGTACATTTCCTTGAGAACGTTCTCATCTATATGCGTGTATATCTGTGTGGTAGCAAGGCTTGAATGGCCGAGTATCTGCTGGATGAATCTAATGTCTCCTCCATTTCTCAGCACCGAAGTGGCAAAAGTGTGCCGCAGTACATGTGGTGTAACTCTCTTTTGTAAATTGGCTTCAATAGAAATTCCTCTGATAATCCTCTCCACGGTTGACGTGTCAAGGCGCCGTCTCCTGCTGCTCAAAAATAAGGCCCTGTTATCCATTCCTGCCTCCTGTCTCTCGGAAATGTATTTCGACATCACTGCATGGATCTCCTTCGACATTATGACGATCCTGTCTTTGTCACCTTTTCCCGCCATTATTCGCACAATTCCAGTGTCCAGATCAATGTCATCAACGTCAAGATTACACAATTCCCCAACACGTATCCCAGTGTAGAGGAGCATTGACACCATAGCAAGTTCCCTCAACTCATGCGCAGCAGCTTGGATAAGCTGGTGTGCCTCAGCCTCGCTGAGGTAGATTGGCATTTTTCTGGACCTCTTTGGAGGGGTTAGATTAGCCGGAGGCTGGACAGACCTAGATCGGTAAAGTAGCCGGATTGCCTTTATGGCGAGGTACTGGCTGTTTTTAGAGTAGTTCTTTTCCGTGGCCAGATACTTCTTGAAGCGCTCAATATCAGAAGAATCCACCAATTTTAGATCCTTACCAATATATTCAAGGAAGTGCCCCACAAGGAACAGGTATTCCTTTATGGTATACCGGCTCTTCCTCTCGGCGAGCATGTATGACTTGAATGAAGCCAGTATCTGATTTTCTTGCATTAGGTCGTACGTATATACCTTAACTGATATTTCACGTTTTCATATATTGCAAAATGAAGACCTTGTTTGATGGCAAGTTGGTTATCCTTTTAAGCAAAAATAGCTACGCGTAACCATGAAAGCGTTGAGAGTTTACCAGCCTTTCGGGAAGCAGAATCTGAAGATAGAGCAGGTGCCAAAGCCAGAAGAGAAAGAGGGCCAGATAATAGTGAGGGTAAAAAAAGCTGGATTAAACCCAATTGACTACAATCTTATCAATGGCAAAATACTGTACAACCTTGCTCCAGTTCCTCATATCCCTGGGTCAGAAGTCTATGGAACTACCGAAAGCGATGGAAGAAATGTCAGGAAAGGTGACGCAGTTATCATTTATCCAAGGATGTTTGATGGGACGTGCGAATATTGCCTTGAAGGAAAGGAGTATCTTTGCAGGAATGGAGGAATATGGGGGGTGGTCACTAATGGCGGATACGCGGACTTTATTTCAGTACCCGAGAGCATGGTATTTAAAGTTAATCCCAGGATGGATACAGATGTAGCTGTGAGCCTACCGATTGGCGGTCTCACTGCATATCACGCGCTAAAAAGAACAGGTGCTTCTGCCGGTCAAAAGCTTCTTGTCTATGGTGCCTCGGGGAACACTGGAACCTTTGCGCTTCAGTTAGGCAGAACAATGGGGATGGATGTATATGCGGTGTCCAGGAATAACTGGTTAACTGATTTCGGGGCGCATGAAACCTTTCCCCCCGACAAGATTCCAGAGAATTTCAAGGCAGATATAGTGATCAACTCTATCGGTTCGTCGTTCTGGGAGCAGTCCATCAAGCACGTTGCGAACGGAGGATCGATTGTGACTTACGGGGTACAGACAGGAAGGGAGTCCAAGCTGGACATAGGTGACCTATATACTCGAGAAATCAGGATAATAGGATCAACTGGAGGAAACAGAAAAGAACTCAGTGAATTGTTGGAAATCTCTCTGCGCGAGAATTTCAAGGTTGGCACGCCAAGTAAACTTGACCTTTACGATCTTAAGGACGCCTTAAATCTCTTTGAAACTAAGGTCGGTGGAAGAATAATCCTCCAGAATTAGGGTCTTTGAAGCCCCTTGAGAACATTTATCGATCCGGTAAGATCGTTGCCGAAAATAAATGAACCCGAGACCAAAACATCTGCGCCGGCGTCAGCGCATAGTTTGCCGGTTTCAAGATTTATCCCGCCGTCAACCTCAAGCAGGGTATCGGGAGAAATGCTGTCCAGAAGATCCCTCATTTCCATTATCTTGACAGGAGAATCCGGAATGAATTTCTGGCCAGAAAATCCTGGATGCACAGACATAACCAGGACGGAATAGCAGCCGGGGATAAGGTCCTTCACCTGAACAACCGGAGTCTCCGGATTAATGACCAAACTGTACTTTATGCCCTCGTGCCCCAGTTTATTGAGTAAAGACCCAACATCTATGGGAGATTCGTAATGAATCATTATGACATCTGATCCCGCTTTCACAAAAGCATCGTAATATTTGTCCGGTCGATCGATCATGAGATGTGTTTCAAGTGGGACACTTGCGCAGTGTTTCACCGCCTTTATGAAATCAGGTCCTATGGTTAGGTTGGGCGCGAAGTGCCCATCCATCACGTCCATATGAAATGAGGAAACACCTGCCTTCTCGCATCTATCAACTTCATTCTGGAGATCATACATCTTCGCTGAGATTATTGATGGGGAAACCTGCATAGTTCTGTCATATTCATAAGACAATAAGCTTTTTCATTCCTGCTGAAACAAATTTTATACCTCCAGTGAATTATCACGGGAATGAAGGTCAAGACTTGCGAAGTTTCTGGCTGTGACAGGGAGAGCTTCAAGACTGTGGAAGGTGAACTGGCTTCAAAGGTATTTTCGCTTAAAGAAAAGAAAACTAAGATCCATCTCTGCAAGGAACATTACAAGGAGTATAAGAAGAACACCAAAAAGGAAAGGGAATTGAAGAGGATGGACTGGGTCTGATACCCACATGAACAAAGAGCAAGCTGGGATTTCCATTGTCATAACTGTTTACAACAATGCTGGCACCATAAGGGACCTTTTAGAAAGCCTTGTCGATCAGGAGGGGCCCAAGGAAATCGTTATAGTGGATTCAGAGAGTAGCGATGGAACTTCGGAAATCTTGAAGGATTACGCATCCAGATACCAATTCATAAGACATTTTGTAATAAAATGCACCCGTGGGGCAGGAAGAAATATAGGCGTTGACAAAGCATCTTTTCCATTTATCGCCTTCACTGATGGAGATACTACGGCAGATCCTGAATGGATCAGCCACATGAGAGAGTGCTTCCTCCTTGGCAATGAAATGGTAATAGGAACCGTTAAACAGGTTGGAAGCGAGAGGCTGAGATCGCTGCCCAGAGTTGAACTTGTCTATGGCAACATAGAGGTTACTGCACCATCAGCTAACCTGGGCTACAGCCGCAGACTTTTCCTAAAACTTGGAGGTTTTGATGAGAATTTTATCACTGCAGAAGACATCGACCTTAACATAAGGTGTGTTGAATCCGGTGCAAGAATTGGAAAATGCAATGAATGCATTGTCTTCAACCGGACAAGGGAATCGCTGCACGGAATGGCCAAACAGGCATTTTGGAATGGATACGGACGGAAACAGCTGTCAAGAAAACATCCCGATTCTTGGTCACACCTGAAGCGGGAGAATGTGTTCGGTAGCAATATGACTCTTCTATATTTCATACGTTCTTTTATCGCGTTTCTTGGATATCTGTCCTGCACTATATTCGATAGCCCCCGAAACTACAATACGACCACGCGTTGATATTTGCACCGGCAGACCGGATTAATCGCGGAATGAAACAATTCCTAATATTTTTTAACCTCGATGTGGAAGAACGTGGAAAAAATTTTAATCGAAGTATAGACTCTTGAACAGATGGCTCGGGAAAGTAATAATTACTGGGAAGAAAAACTGTCGGAGCTAAAGA
The DNA here is from genome assembly GCA_038729425.1 of Thermoplasmataceae archaeon. Classification (NCBI taxonomy): domain Archaea; kingdom Methanobacteriati; phylum Thermoplasmatota; class Thermoplasmata; order Thermoplasmatales; family Thermoplasmataceae; species Thermoplasmataceae archaeon. Next base: position 69,335 of record JAVYSB010000003.1, read on the forward strand.
GAGAAGCTGGCAGTAAAGATTCACCGTTTAAGCAGTGGAAATCAGAAGTGCTTGACCAGTGGAATCAAGCTACCCACAATTCGGAAAAGGAGTATTACAATTCATCAGGCATAACTATTGATGAGTTGTACACCTCAAGCGACTTGAGGAAAAACTTCGAGGAGAAATACCTGGGTTATCCTGGCCAATACCCCTTCACGCGTGGCGTATATCCGAACATGTATCGCGGGAAACTGTGGACAATGAGGATGTTTTCAGGATTTGGAACTCCTGAGGACACCAATAGAAGGTTGAAATATCTCATACAGCACGGCGAATCTGGCCTGAGCATTGCGTTTGACATGCCAACCCTGTATGGCTATGACTGCGACAATAAGAGAGCTGACGGTGAGGTTGGCAGATGCGGTGTTAACGTTTCCTCTCTGAGGGATATGGAAGACATACTTTCTGGAATAGACCTTGGGGAGGTAAGCACTTCAATGACCATCAATGCCCCCGCGTCTATTCTTACGGCGATGTATATAGCCGTAGCAAAGAAGCAGGGGGTACCCCTGGAAAAGATTTCTGGCACGGTCCAGGCTGACATTCTAAAGGAATATATAGCTCAGAAAGAATGGATTTATCCTCCTGAGGCACATCTCAGGCTCATAAGGGATATGATGGTCTTCTGCACTGAGAATGTCCCGAAATGGAATTACATAAGTATTTCTGGCTATCATATCAGGGAGGCTGGATCCAGCGCAGCACAGGAACTTGCATTCACCCTTGCCGATGGGTTTCATTACGTTGAAATGGGTATTGAGGCGGGACTGAACCCTGATGACTTTGCACCTAGACTTTCATTCTTCTTTAACGCTTCAATTAACTTTTTTGAGGAGATTGCCAAGCTGAGAGCTGCCAGAAGAATATGGGCAACAGTTCTCAGGGAGAAATATGGTGTGAAGAAGGAGAGGAGCCTCTACCTCAGGTTTCATACGCAGACCTCTGGATACTCGCTCACGTGGCAGCAACCGCTGAATAATATTGTCAGGACCACAGTGGAAGCCATGGCAGGTGTCCTAGGTGGGACACAGAGTCTTCATACCAACTCTTACGACGAAGCCTGGGCATTGCCCTCGGAAAATGCTGTCAAGGTTGCTCTCAGGACGCAACAGATATTGGCTGAGGAAACTGGAATAGCGGACACGATTGACCCGCTTGGCGGATCCTATTACGTTGAATGGCTAACAGACAAGATGGAGGAGGAAGCTTTCAGGTACTTTGCTGAAATAGAGAAGATGGGTGGTATTCTGCAAGCGGTAAAAACTGGATACATACAGAAAGAAATCGCTGCCACTTCCTATCGCAGGCAGATAAGGATAGAACAGGGAAAGGAAGTTATGGTTGGGGTGAACAAGTATGTGGATGAGGGAGAGAAACCACTGAACATCCTGAGGATCAGCAGGAAAGCACAGAAGTCACAGGTTGCTAAACTCAACACGGTAAAACTGAACAGGAACGAGAACAGGGTAAAGAATGCCCTATCTAGGCTGGAGGATGCGTTAAGGGACCATAATGAAAACTCGATGCCTTTCATAATAGAGGCAGTGGAATCATATGCTACGCTGGAGGAAATATCAAATGTCGGGAGGAATGTTTTTGGTGGATGGAAAGAGCCAGTCCTTGTTTAAGGATAAGCCTATCAAAGTACTATTGGCGAAACCGGGTATAGATGGACATGATAGAGGCGTCCTTGTTCTCGCAAAGGCCTTCAGGGATGCAGGTATGGAGGTACTCTACGCAGGATTGCTGCCTACCCCGGAAGAAGTAGTTGACACCGCTGTGAATGAGGATGTGGACGTGATAGCACTCAGCCTGCTCAACGGAGCGCATCTTACAGTCTTCAAAAAAATCGCTGATCTGTTAAAGAAACGCGGCGTAGAAGATATAGCAATAGTCGGTGGCGGGACAATACCTGATCCTGATAAACCAAAGCTGGAAAAGCTGGGAATAACTGGTAATTATGGACCAGGCACCCCAATTTCAACCATCATAGAACACATAACCGAGAGGGCTATCGAGGCCCGGACCAGAAAGATGCAATAGGTGTTCCGTTTGAAAATAGATGATATAATTCGTGGAATTCTTTCAGCGGATAAGAGGAGTATTGCTCGAGCAATCTCAATTGTGGAAGATGACGACAAGGTTCAAGAGTGTTCCACGATAATCAGGGGCATCTTTGGCTACACGGGACATTCACACGTTGTGGGTATTACTGGACCACCCGGTATAGGAAAAAGCACCATGATCGGTAAGCTCTCCAAGAAGCTTGCAGACAGGGCAAAAAAGGTTTCCGTAATTGCTGTTGATGCTTCAAGCCCGTTTTCCGGTGGTTCCCTTCTTGGTAACAGGATACGTATGCAGGATTCGCTCACAGAAAATGGGATATTCATGAGAAGTCTTGCCAACCGGGGTGTGAACGGGGGCCTTTCCAGATCAACGTGGGATGCGGTTAAGATACTTGACGCCTCAGGTAGTGACTACGTCATAATTGAAACCGTAGGTGCTGGACAGGCTGACCTTGACATCATCAACCTGGCAGACACCGTGGTGGTAGTACTTGGACCCGGGCTTGGTGACGAAATACAGGCTATCAAAGCCGGAATAATGGAAATTGGAGACATATTTGTGGTAAATAAGATGGATCGGGAGGGAGCTTTCCTCGCGATGAAGGATATCCAGGATTCATTGTCCTTATCTCCGCAGAAAGAGTGGAAAGTTCCTGTAATAGGAACCAGCAGCGTAAAAGATCAGGGATATGATGAACTTATATCGGAAATAGACGGCCACAGGCTATTTATCGAGAGGAAACCGGAAATCAGGGAAGTCCGTTTCAAAAAGGAAGTGGAGATGGCCCTTCAGGCTGAGATCAGGCGGCAATATGTTTATGAAACAAAGAAACTGCTGGAAAGAGATAATAGTGTGGCGGAATTCCTGAAGAACAGGATAGACCCATATACAGCCGCCATAGAGATAATGAAGTCTGCCAGAGCGGGTTTGTAGTTGCCCGGAATCTCAATGTTTATATAAAACGTCTTGATGTTTTTTTATGGCAGGAATGGAAGTCCCACTGAGATTTTATGCAGATGAATTTATGAAGGGTCTGGGTAACAGAGTCAAGGAAGCGATGAGCTTCATTTATCCGCCAGTTACAATGTATGAGGAATCCGGAGAGATCATTGTAGAAGCAGATCTTCCCGGTTTCAAGAAAGAAAATATACGCATAGTTCTAGACACAAATTCCCTGACGATTTTCGCTAACCGGGAACTGGAAAAGTCGGGCATGATGTACATGGATCAGAGGCCGGAAAAGGTCCATAAGAGGATTTCACTGCCGATGGAAGTAGACTACGCGGCGAACTATAACGCAAAATACAAGGACGGAGTGCTGACCATCAGGATACCGGTAAAGGGAATTAAGACCGTGAAGGTAGAGTAAACCTGGCGCGATACTTTTATTTTATTTTTTTATTATCATTGCCAAGAACGCTATAATATCTAGGAATATTGCTAGTTCCGAGTACAGCGGAAATTTGCCGTAGAAAAGTGCTGACGCTATCAATACGAAACCTAGGAAAACCGATGATGAAACACGCCTGTATGGATCCTTGTGGCCTGGCGGTACGGTTGCATCCTCGAGTTGCCTTTTTAGCAGAGGGAGTGCTTCCAAACCTTTCTCCACAGCCTTTATTGCTTTTCCGGCAAAATTCTCTATCTGATTGGAATAGAGTTCGCTGAGCAACCCCTCATTGTACAGCATCTGTCTCATTACGCGCACAAACTGGAAATCCGGGTCCAGTTGCATGCATATACCCTCCAGAAGGGAGGACATCCTCATATATAACACAAGAGAACGGGGCAACTTGAATGGGAATTCAAAAATGACGCCATTCGCTATTTCGAGCAGTTCCCGTATCTCCATTTCATTTGGATTCTTTCCCTGCATGCCCGCAATGATCATGCTCATGGTCTGCCTGATGATACCACGATTCGCAGCTGGGGAGAGAGCATTGAGGGAAAGGAGTGCGTCTATTATGGAATCGGGGTCTTCCGAAACCAGACCATCATAAAGTGACAGAAGGTCAAATCTGGTCTTCTTGTCTAGGTTTCCTGTCATCCCGAAATCATAAAGTACAATCGTTCCGTCATCTTTGACAGAGAGGTTTCCTGGATGCGGATCTGCGTGGAATATGTCATCCCGCAGAAGCATCCTCATAAACAGCAGATCAATATTCCAAGCCAGCTTTTTGAGATCAATGCCCTTCTCCTTAAGTTTACTTATTTCAGTTATTTTGATACCGTCCTCATAGGACATTACCAGTACTTCAGCAGCACTTACTTCACCGATCACACTGGGTATTATCACATCTTCCCGCTCATGGATATTTTCCCTAATTCTGCGTATGTTGTCTGCCTCCTTCAGGTAGTTAGTCTCGTCTAAAATTCTGGAACTGAAATCCTCTATGACGTTGCTTATGCTGTAATAAAGAAAATTGTCGATGAACCTCCTTCCCACTCTCAGCAGACGCCTTATAACGATAAGATCAGTCCTTAGACTTTCCTTTACCCCTGGCCTGTTAACCTTGACTGCTACCTCACGGCCCTTGTATACTGCCCTGTAAACCTGCCCAAGAGATGCGCCAGAAATAGCTTCTCTGTCAAAATTATCGAATACTTCTTCAATTTTGCCAATATTCCTCTCTATTATTGGCCTTACAGAATCAAAAGCTGCAGGAGGTACATCGTCCTGCAACCTCTCGAAGGAGGCAAGATATTCCTTTGGGAGCAGATCTGGCCTGGCAGAAATTACCTGTCCAAGTTTTATGAACGTAGGACCTAAGCGTATGAAAGCTTCTACCGCACGATCACCGTTCCTCTGCCTCCTATAGTTCCATTCATTCTCCTTTTGCCTTCTCGTGGACTTTCTATCCTTTGTGTATCTTCTGAAAACAGGATAAAGTGTACGAAGTGCCCTGAGCTCTCTTCTTCTAATCCCCTTTGGAGGAATCTGATCCTGCTGTCTGTTAATCAAAACCACCTCGATGCTGTAACACAGATGGGGGCTATCGCTGTGGTCAATCGATACATAAAACAGAGAATGCCCTTCAATAGGAATACTTTTCCATTATATGGTACAAAAGATCAATTTTCAATCGCAACGATATAAAATTTGCCTATTGATGAAAAATGTCCCTTGCGGCATTTTTGGTGGAAAATGGTTACCAGTTGTTCTTGTTCACGAATTCTTCATACAACTCTTCTATTCTTCCCTTATTCCTCAGTTCACGCTGGGCGAGAAGATTGAGAGGCCCACTGATTTCAGGATCGCTGTATTCCTTGGACATGAGTTCGAGAATATTGTGCATGTCGATGGTAGTTTTAATTGCAGACAAAAGTACACTGTTTAAGTCATTTGCATCAACTTGTCCCATGTCATCCGATATAAGGTGATCGAGCATCTCGTAGTCTCTAACATTAGTGAGTAGAGCACGTTGATGAACTATCCTCTCAGTCTCTATGAGTTTATCTATTACTGCAGTGTCTTCAATCTCCTGCTTGGCCAGCCAAGACAGTATGTTACTTACATTATCCAGGTTCGACTCTTCTGACAGCCGGCTGTAACGGTTGCCCACCTTTTCCTTCATTCTCTTTGCCTTGCTGAGTATGTCAGCCCTCACTTTCCTAAGGTCTCTACCTGAAAGGGTCGAGTTGCCTCCTTGGCTCTTCAGGTTCATAGTTTTGTATATCATAACACCACTAAATAAACATTTTGGAAGAACTATTATTTAATACTATACGTGTGAACAAAATTACTGCGAAGAATTATTTTATTGAGAATATATTAGAATAAATAATCATAGAATCGCAAAGCAGAAATAAAGTTGAACAAATGCCCGGAATAAGCCCCCTTCTGTTGGCCGCTTTTACGGTTGGCAACATTCGACTTGAGTCCCAAAGGACATGCGTCTTACCTGACCCTCGCGACAGCCTCACCGGGTCTCTTTAGACTTGCTCCATCCAGGAAGAGTTCCCATCGGTACTTCCGGAAACGTCATCTTTCAGAATCATACTTTACCGGAACCCGTAAATTTCTTTTCTCTTTACCATCCCTCTCGGGATATCAACTTATGTTGATTGGAACCTGTCGTGGAGGGGGGACTTTCCTCACTCTTTCGAGCGTAAGTTGCCCTCGGGCTTTTGTCCACTCGTTGATGTGATACCTGGATTTATTACTGACGGTTCGCTTCATGATCGCGTCACTGCTAGGTTTAGGAGATTCCCTAAGAAGGATCCTGTCTGGACTACAAATACGGCCGTGTATGTTTTTCCAAGTGTCATATTATTGTATACTGCACGACTGATCTGGAAACTGAATGTTTGGCTGTAAATCCCTTTAACAAATACAAACGTTTCATTAACAGACTGGAATATTGGGTAGGTCGCATTTGTCGTGGAATTGTGTACACTTTGTGGGTTGACCAGCAGGGTTGCGTTCGAAACTGTGCCATTGAATTTAACAGTGACGTTTATGTAATTCTCCATTGTTGTCATGTTTGCGTAAACAGTGGAGTTGGAAGAGTCATATTTGAGCCATGTTTCGCCAACCTGTACCCCGGAAATGATGACTGGCGACACCGATGGTTTCTCATTTATGTTGTAAAATTCCAGGCCACCGACAAGTAGAATGGAAATTACCACGAAAGCTCCAACAGCCATCAGGTTATTTCTTTCCATTTTTGGTGATATCCTTTGTAATTAATGAATTTTTCTAAGGGATAGTGAGTTCTACTTCAGTTAACATATAAATAAACGGCACCTTC
>JAVYSB010000003.1:76292-112094 GCA_038729425.1 Thermoplasmataceae archaeon
TACCAATTTTTAGAGGGTTTCAATGCGCTCAAGCGTATGATGTGTTACTTTATAATGTAAATTAAACTTGAACCTAAAGAGAACCGCTTGGTCATAACAAGTGGTTATTATGAACAAAAGAGCCTGCAAGGGGATTATGGGAGTATAGAAATAGCTTTCAGGTTGTTTTATAAACAGCATAATGATTTCTCAAAACTTACGAACGGAAATAGGATCTTAGGACCATCCTCGGCCATCGCAGCTGCGTTCATTTGGGCTACATACTACACTTTCATTTATTATGCAAACGGTTTCTCACAGATCCTTATTTTTTCAATCCCTGCCTTGGCTGGTTCTTCCATACTCATTTTGCCCCTCGCCATAAGAAGAAGGTCACTTGTTTTTCTGTTTGACAAAGGGGTCTTTATAACCGGAGTCCTTTATTTCGCCGAGCAGTTCACAATAATAATTTCCTCCGAGAGAAATGGGCCGGTACTTACTTCTCTTTTTGTCCTTTTCGGAGATGCCATTGTTTCTCCGCTACTGTCGATCGTATTGCGGGTTAACTCAGTCCATCTGAAATATTTGATCTTTGCTCTTTCTCTCCTAATAACTGTACCATCTTCAGCTGCGCTGGTACTTAATGGCAGTACATTGGTTGTTCCAAATATTTCTGGAATACTACTACTTGTCGGAGTGACATTATTTGTTCCAGCGTTGTTTATCGCACTGAACATACTCATTTCACAGAAAGGTTCAGAATATGCTCTCTCTGGAACTTTCTTCTGGCCGGGGCTGGTGACTCTGTTCATAGGGCTTTCCGGCATTCTCCCAACGGTAGCGGTACTGAAAGATCTGCCAGGTTTCAGTTCACTTCTATTCACGGGCTTCACTTCGATGGGATTGGCGTACTTCATGTTCTTTGAATCGTCGAGGAGAAACGGGTTCGCTATTGCGTCGGTTCTGCAGGCGCTCATTCCCGTCTTCACTCTGTTGACCATCCACTTTACCGAGAATGTTACCATCACCTCATTGGAATCTGTTCTTCTTATCTCAGCCTGTGTTGGAGCGTCGATTTCGATCTTCTCTGTAAAGCAGTTCAATAATGAGAATAGCGCGTTGTATGATTTACCCGGATCGAAAAGACACAAAACATAAGAATAAATTGAGAGGGTTTGAGAGAAATTTATCTATGTTATGAGAATAGATTCAGAGCAATTTGTCAGCTTCTTCCTTGGTATACAGCCTGAACTTTTTGCCCTCTGAGATCGTAGAAATCTCTGGAGATTTTAGTCCACCCTCTTCTTCGAGAGCCTGCTTGAGCGCCTTGATTGCAAGTGCAACTGCCTGACTCTCGGTCATGTCTTCCTTGTACTCCTTTTCTAGGAAACTCGCAACCTGATCCCTTCCGGATCCTATTGCAACAGCTTTGTATTCATTAATAGTACCAGCAGGATCGCAATCGAACAGTCTTGGTCCCAGGTTATCAATACCAGCGAAGATCATGGAAACCCCGTATGGCCGTACTCCGCCATACTGCGTGTATTGCTGCATCTGGTCTGCAACCTTTTTCACTAGGTTCTCAATATTTACTAAAGACCCGTACGTCACCTTTTCCTGCTGAGCTGCCATTCTTGCAAAGTCGATAAGGACTCTTGCATCTGCAACAAGACCGGACGTAACCGAAGCTACGTAATCATCGATAAACTGAATTTTTTCCAGAGAGTTCTGTTCTACGAGCCGGCTTCTTACTTTCTTGTCTGATATGAGAGCGACCCCATTACTGAATTTGATTCCCAATGCGGTTGAACCTTTTCTTACCGCTTCCCTTGCGTATTCAACTTGGAATAGTCTACCATCCGGTGAGAATACCGTGATAGCTCTGTCATATGCCATCTGTCCCTGCTGCATTTAATTCACCTTATCCCCATAGGGGATTCGAATAATAAATCTTTTTCATATTTTCCGCGTTCCGGCGCTTTTAATTAGGTCATATTGCGGACTAGATGAGAATAACGTGCCCTTGGAGTCATAACTTTCGGAAAATTTCATTACTACCGAGACCATGATTTACCTGTTGGATTCAATATTTGACGACCATATGCATCTCAGGGCAGACGGTTTCTTCCTGGATGCAGCCCGCAAGTTTCGTAGGGCAGGAGGAACAGCATTCAATCTAGTCAATCTGCCAGATTACTCCATCGGGCCCGCTAGATACTACGAGACGCTTTATGCACGAACAATTGGGCTCGCTGAAACCGTGAGGAGAGAGCTGAACATATGTTCCCTTGTTACTATAGGTCCATATCCCCTTGACTATTTTTACTTCGAGAAGGCCGGCTACGATCCGTGGATCATGATGACAGATGGGATCAGCCTCGCGGGAAAGATCATATCTGAAGGGAGAGCGGATGCAATAGGGGAAATTGGAAGGCCACATTTTCCCGTTGGCCAAAACGTTGTTGACCAGTGCAACGCGATGATAGAGCTTGCACTTGGGATCGCAAAGGACTGCGACTCAGCGGTTGTACTGCACACAGAGGATCTGGGAAGCGTGGCTCTTGAAAACCTTGGAAAAATGTGTGACCGCTCTGGTATCGAGAGGGAGAGGGTGATAAAACATCACGCACGCCCTGACAACCTCGGCGTAATTTCCGGTCTCTCCGCGTCCATTCTGGCCAGCAGGAGCAATATCCGAGAAGCTCTAAAGTTAACATTGGAATTCATGCTTGAGACGGATTATGTTGACGACCCAAGTAAACCTGATAAGGTTATACCGGTCGACTCAGTACCGAAAAGGGCCATCATGATCAAGGGAGAATACGATAACTGGGAAGAAATATTTCAGAAAATCTTTGTAGACGTTCCGCTAAGGGCTTACAGAAGAGAAAGTTTTCTTTGCAATGAAAAATAGGGACTGACAAGATCCTGAGAGTCTCGATTAAACCTTTTATAAATCTCTATTATGTTCATCTATGTCTCTTACCCAGACTCAGATTGATAAATTTACTGAGGAGTTGAAATCAATGCTCCGGGTGGAGACAAAGTCTAGAAAAATCAAGAAAGTTGACCATGGCTTCTACAAGAACCTTGTAGAGGTGCTCAATTCCCTTAAATTTGAAGCTGATGGTTACCTCCATAGCAATGACATCACTGGTTACATTAGAGTTAACCAGAGGATAAAGAGTATAGAAAGTGATTTCCGGGCTTTCTTCGAAAAGCGGTTTGAAAAGATTGCCGTCCTATCAATCTATGATATAGGCCTTGATCTCATTGACCTTCTCACACCAGAGGAGAGAGATTTCCTTACGAAACTGCACAATGGGATGCAAGACGAATTCAATCGAATTCTACAGAAAACGGAGGAATTAAAACCAGAAACCCCTGTGGCTCCAGCCATTGAGAAGAAGCCAGATGACAGGATCAAAGGAGTTGCTGTACCTGAAATCAGGAATGTGGAAAATAAGGATAGTGATCTTATCCCAGTAAGAATAATACAGGACCAGCCGCCAATCGCCCAGCCAGATAGAAACTATTACCTTCGGGAGAATGATATCATCTACCTGAGGGATAACTTTGCGGAACTTCTTATCAAGAGGGGAGCAGCGGTTAAAATCAATATTTAATAAAAATGACCACTTTTGGAATTACTGAAGTATATATATCCTCTAATAATTAATAGCCATGGTGAAGGTAGAGGACTCAATCGTTGCGAGGTTCGAGTCTCATGGTCACAAATTTGAGATACTTGTTGATCCGAATGCCACCGAACGTATTAAAACGGGAGATTTTGATATAAACAATGACCTTGCCAGCGACATAGTTTTCAAGGATGCCAAGAAAGGAGACCGGGCCGGGGACGAATCGCTGCTCGAAGTCTTCAAAACGACAGATATAAAGGAGATCGCATCTGAAATCGTAAAGCACGGGCAGATTCAGCTTACTACGGAGCAAAGGAAGGAAATGCTTCAGAAGAGAACGAAGCAGATCATAGAAATGATTTCGAGGGAATCCATAAATCCACAGACAAATGCACCCCACCCCCCCGCAAGAATTGCACAGGCAATGGAGGATGCAAAAGTCCACATTGATCCTTTCAAGTCCGCTGATGATCAACTAAATGGAGTGTTGAAATTGCTAAAGCCTATCATACCAATTAGGATGGAAAAGGCGAAACTAGCTATCAAGTTGGTTGGTGACGCTTATGGAAAGGTATATGGCGAACTTTCCAGGAGCGGGAACATATTGAAAGAGGAGTGGGGTAACGACGGCTCGTGGATGGGTGTAATAGAAGTCCCGGCGGGGCTACAGGGAGATGTAATGAGTGCCCTTTCCAGGAAAGCCAAGGGAAATATAGATATTAGAATACTGAAAAAGTAACGTTTCAATTGTAGCAAGAAATATATATTGTTTAACTATGAATCAGACGGATAGAGAATTGAAAAGTACTGCCGAACCACTTTATGGAGCGCCTTAATTGAAGGAGAATGGATCTGTTTTCCTCTTAAGAACGATGTGCTTAATGAAGAACGTGGTTCTTAGCAGTAAACAAAGGTGAAGTAATGACAGAAACCAAGCAGATAGTTATTCCCGGAGACGAAATAGAGAGAACAAACGAGAAGGTCCGCAATGGGGCATATAAATGTGGGCAGGATAAGTACTGCTCTGAATACTTTGGGATAATACAGAAGAGTGAACAGTTTATTGATGTCGTTCCTTTCTCGGGGCCTTATTTTCCCAGGAAAGATGATAAGATAATCGGTAAGGTTCTTGAGATTGGGCCGTCCATGTGGACCATAGATATCAACTCCCCATATCATTCTCTTCTTCACATGAACGATACCCCGTGGCGAACCTCAGCTGGTGACATAAAGAGGTATCTTTCCATTGGCGATTATATATACGGGAAGATAATGAGCATCAACGAAATAAGGGAGAGCTGGGTGACATTGAAAGACGCCGGCCTGCGGAAACTGGAAGGGGGGCATATCTTAACAATACCTGCTCCGAAAGTACCCAGAATAATAGGTAAGGGTGGTTCCATGGTGAACATGATAAAAGACGCCACTGATACCCGCATAGTGGTTGGCCAGAATGGGCTTATATGGATAGATGGGCAGCCAGACAACATAATGCTGGCTATTGACGCAATAAAGATCGTAGAAAATGAAGCTCATACAGTTGGCCTAACCGACAGGATGGAGGCATACTTGAAATCAAAGAAAGGTGAAATAGATGGGAACAACAAGTGATATAAAATTAATCGATGAAAACAACATCAGGCTTGATGGAAGAGGGCCTGATGAGCTTAGACCAATTAGGATAGAGACTAATGTACTTAACAGGGCAGACGGATCGTCCTTTATTGAGTGGGGCGGAAACAAAATAATGGTAGCAGTGTATGGGCCAAGAGAGGCTTATCCAAAGCACAACCAGGACATCAATAAGGCCATTGTGAAAGCAAGATACAACATGGCTGCGTTCTCTGTGGATGAGAGAAAGAGGCCTGGCCCTGACAGAAGATCAGTGGAGATTTCAAAGGTAATTTCCGAAGCACTTGAAGCAGCAATAATGGTTGAGTTATTCCCCCGAGCCCAGATTGATGTGTTCATTGAGGTGCTCCAGGCAGACGCCGGAACCAGAATAGCTGGTCTTACGGCCGCATCTGTGGCGGTTGCCGCAGCAGGAATTCCAATGAGAGATATGGTGGTTGGATGCACCGCCGGCAAGATAGATGGTAAGATAGTGCTAGACCTTTCAAAGGAAGAAGACAATTTTGGCCAAGCGGATCTGCCAGTGGGGGTACTTCCAAAGAGCGACAAGATCGTGCTTATGCAGATGGATGGTGACCTTTCCGTAGAGGAATTTGAGCAAGCGACTTCCATGATCCTGAAGGCAACAAAGAGGATAGCCCAGATTCAGAGGGAAGCGCTAACGAAAAAATACGAGATCCAGCAAAAGGAACAGGGTGAATGATATGCCGAAAGATGCGCTTGGAGTGCTTTCAGAGATAAAGAAAAGCTTCATAATCAAACGGATGAAAGAGGGAAAAAGAGGAGACGGAAGGAAACCGGACGAGTACAGAGAAATTAAAATACAGACCAACTACGTTCCCAGAGCCGCGGGGTCGGCGCTTGTGGAACTCGGGAAAACCAAGATACTCGTTGGCATAAAGATAGATGCTGGAGAACCTTTCCCGGATACACCCAACCTTGGTGTCTTCACTACCAACGTTGAACTTTTACCTATGGCATTTCCAACCTTTGAATCTGGTCCGCCAAATGAAATGTCCATAGAGGTAGCTCGTGTCGTGGATCGTGGAATCAGGGAATCAAAGATGATTGATTTTGAGAAACTGGTTATTGAACCTGGAAAGAAGGTATGGATCATCTTCGCAGACATCAATGTCCTGGATTATGATGGAAACCTCTTCGATGCATGCAGCTACGGTGTGGTAGCGGCTCTGAAGAGTGCCACCCTGCCTGCCTCAAGGTTCGGAGGGACAGATTCTTCGCTTCCGATTAACAATACTCCAGTCTCTGTAACGATTGTTAAACTGGACGATGTAATGGTATCCGATCCAGATCTCGAAGAGGAACAGATGTCCACTGCCAGAATTACAATTACAACCACAGAAGATGGGCACATTAGGGCAATGCAGAAAGGAGATACCGGTACGTTTGAAATGGATGAAATTCGAAAAGCTATAAAAATGAGCAGTGATACGGGTAGCATATTTCGAGAAAAATATCTGAAGTGATTTAGATGAGTAAGAGAACATTGAAGGTTGGAGCTGCTGGAAGATTTGGCCCGAGATACGGGGTCAAGAAGAAGAAAGAGTGGCTTGACATATACAAACAGAAGATCATGTTATATAAATGCCCATCCTGCAAACAGAATAAGGTCGAGCGAGTTGCATCCGGGATCTGGGAATGCAGGCACTGCGGGCATAAATTTGCCGGAGGATCCTATACTCCAGAATATGCGCCCAAAGTTGTTGAAGAGATGAGACAGAATGTATAAATGCATAAGATGTGGCAGACCTCTTGAGAAGTCTTTCGGAACTGCAGAAATTGAGTGCGAGTGCGGATCCCGTGTCTTCGTAAAAGAAAGACCATCCATTGAAAAGGTCATTGTCGCCAGATAGACGATGTATGATCTGTCTGGACTCCTAAAAGCTGGGCTCTGTACTCGTTGCATTGGCAGAGTCTTTGCAACCTTAGATACTGGACTGACAAACCTGGACCGTGGAAGGATGATACTTTTTTCTCTCCAGGCCGCAACCGGACAGCGGGTGGAGGAGAACAGCGATGCTGGCTGCCCACTATGCCATGGGATTTTCTCGGATTTTGACAGGTACTACAGGATAGTTGAGTCGGAAATTATCCAGATAGAATATAAAACATTCCTTATGGGATCTAGATTCCCGACAGAGACTCTGGAGATGGAAAAGGTAATACAGGATCAATATGGAAGTGCAGGCGAATCCATAAAGAAGGAGTTTAACCGTGAATTTGGGAAGTATTGCTCATCATTAACAGGCAAGGATGTCGACTTCGAAGCTCCGGACATAAGCATAACCGTGGACACGAGATACGACTCTGTTGAGATCCGCGTAAAGAGCCTTTACATAAGGGGAACATACACAAAACTCAGGAGAGATTTGCCTCAGACTAGATGGATCTACGGTTCTGATCTGAATGAATCCGTGGAGTCAATAATTGGGGAACCCCTGAGGGAAATGACTGGATGCGGCAATTATTTCCTCCATGCCGCAGGAAGGGAAGATGTTGATGTGAGAATGCTTGGAAATGGAAGGGAATTTGTTGTTGAAGCCCATTCTCCTCTGAAAAGGTCAATTAGTCTGGATAAACTATTGAAAGCCATAAATGACCAGAACAAGGGGGTAATCGTGTCTGACCTAAGTTATGCCGATGTATCTGCAGTGAAGACCGTCAAATCCGAGTCAAATTACAAGACCTATAGGGCAGTAATTGAAGGCGATGAACTCTTAGATCCAACAAAACTAGAAGATGTTAAGAAATATTTAAGTGGAAGAGTCATATATCAGAGAACCCCACTCAGAGTAATGAAACGAAGGGCTGACCTGGTAAGGCAGAGAAAGATAGAATGCCTCAAGTTGCTGGATGTCTCCGGAAACTGTGCGGTGATGGAAATCACTGCCGAATCTGGAACTTACATAAAGGAACTTGTAAACGGTGATAAGGGAAGAACGGATCCAAGCATATCATCTGTTTATGGCGCAGACCTTAAGGTTTCTGAACTCGACGTGATCCAGATACACAGGAGCGAAAAATAAATGACCAAAATGTCACATGGCCCAAGAGCAGGGTCCAGAAAGAAATTAACCAAGTCGGTGAAGCAGAAAGGCATGCCAACGGTAAACTCTATGCTTAAGGAATTCAACATTGGCGACCTTGCGGCTATCAAAATCAATCCATCAGTTCATTCAGGTATTCCTTTCCATAACTTCCATGGCTATACCGGCAGAATATCCGGTAAACAGGGAAGATGTTACATACTTACCATAAAAAGTGGAAGCGTGACAAAGAATATTATCGCTGCTCCGGTTCACCTTATCAAGATAGAGGGACAATGATTAAGAAAAGTTATCTCTCAATGGGAGAGGTTTTCAAGATACTTTCCGAAAAACCAGTTCATACAGAGATAGAGAGTGAAAACCTCGCTTACCTTGAAAAATTAATCAAGGTAGATCAAAAGAAGATAAAGAAGATTGAAAAGGATGTCAAGGAAATCATTAATCTACCTGACTATGTTGTAAAGAAACTTATTGACCTTGTCCCAAAGAGCAGAGAAGAAATCACCAGCATACTTTCCTCCTACAGTATTGTTGTTTCTGAAAAAGATTTAAATACGCTCTTAGGCTATTTTGAACTGCTATAACACTTAATCCGGGAGTGTGTTTGTTTTGGAAGAATATGTATATGTGTTAGATTATTTGCCACAGGGACGCCCTGAAGACAGAGGTTTCAGAAGCTTTCCCATTGTTCTCGCAATAGGAGAGGAAGAATTCAAGCTTCTGGAGATTGTTCCAAAGCCAAACGCAGTTATTTCAGTTGGAGAAAAAGTATACATAGGCAAGAATCCTGAGATGCGTACGAAGATAGTATCAGTGAAGAGGAGAATATCATACAAAGAGCTTACAAGTGCTGCTGTTAATGAGCTCCCATTTGTACTTGAATCCATTGTCAATCAGAAAGAAGAGAGATTTGTAAAATTCTTCAATGAGGCAGAGTCGATAAACACCAGAATGCACTCACTGGAACTCCTCCCCGGCCTCGGAAACAAAACGATGTGGACAATAATCGAAGAACGCAAGAAGAAGAAGTTCGATTCTTTTGAGGATCTGACAACCAGAGTGAAGACCATACACAACCCACAGAAGATGATTGCTGGAAGGATAGTGGATGAGCTTCAGGACAGATTCGAGAAGCACCGCATCTTTGTAGCAAGATGACCACACGAACCAGAATTCCAGCCAGAAAATATGGACAGGTTTTTCTCCGGGACCACAGCATTGCGGAATTCGAGGTGGATCAGCTTTTACCAAAACCTGGAGAGACCGTTCTGGAGATAGGTTCAGGGTCAGGGATACTGACATCGTTGCTTGTGGAGAAGTTCTCTCATGTTACCGGCTTAGAGCCAGACCATGTATTTTATGATGCCCTGCTTTCCGGATTTGAAAGCCAGGGATTAAAGAACAAACTGAGCATGCAAAAGAAAAGTTTCTTGGATCTTGAAGCAGGATATTACGACAAGATCATTGGCAACATACCGTACCAGATCTCGTCCCAGATAGTTTTCCACCTGAGAAAATTCGATTTCAGGCGGTGCATATTGATGGTACAGAAAGAATTCGCTGACAGGCTTATTGCGACTCCTGGAACTAGAGATTATTCCAGAATAAGCGTAAATGCTTCTCTCTTTTACAATATAAGAGAATTGAGATTTGTGCCCAGAAACTTATTTAGCCCAGTACCCAGGGTGGACTCTGAAATTATCCTAATAGAGAAAAAGACTGATCCAATGAACATGGATCATGAAGCTTTCGATAGGCTTCTTGTAAAACTGTTCTCAAATCGGAGAAAGATGATAAGAAGTATCTTAGAAAATTTTCCAGATCACCTTGCAAAGAGAAGACCAGACACCCTCAACGTAAAAGAAATAATGGAAATTTTTAATCTAGTAAAGAAATGATATCTACTGAGATTTCGAATCCTGGCCCGAGTCAGGTTTAATCTTGTTGGCAAGACCCATGAGCCCCATCACGCTGAGAGGATTGTTTTCCATTGCCCCCGCCACTGGTGTGTTGAATGGAACCATCATGAGCGTTCCCTTCCCCTCGAGGCCAATTTCGTAAAGTATATTGAGCCACCTTAGCTGGAACGCTGTTGGGTTAGAACTATACTGTGCTGCAGCTTCCACCATTTTCTGGGCAGCCTCCACTTCAGCTATAGCAAGGGTAACTCTTGATCTCCTTTCCCTTTCTGCTGAAGCCTGTCTGGACATGGCTTCTTGAAGGGCCTGAGGCACCACAACATCCCTGATCTCCACCGAGGATACTTTTATCCCCCAGTGTTCGGTCTTTTCATCAATAATCTCTCTGGCAGATTCTCCGAGTTTTTCTCTTTCTGAAAGTACCTCGTCGAAGCTGGATTTCCCAAGAACCTCCCTCAGTGTTGTCTGTGCAGAGAGATTGGTTGCATTGGAATAGTTTTCAACATTGAGTATCGCCTTTTCTGGGTCAACTATCTGAAAGTACATTACAGCATCAACATTCAGAGGCACGTTATCCTTTGAATAAGTTGATTCTGTCTTGAAAGCTACTGCCTGTATCCTTGTAGACAGCACCGCTGTAATCCTGCTGACCAGAGGCAAAACATAAACGATTCCTGGTCCCTTCATTCCGCTGTATCTTCCTAATGTCAAAACGGGAGCTCTCTGCCATTCCTTCAGTATGTGAAGGCCAGAGAGCAAGAAAAGGATAACAATAACAAGTATGAAAATCAGGAAAATTTCTACTCCACCTAGTGCCATAGAGTAGATAAAAAAAGAATGTATTTAACTCTTTGCTAATATAAATATAACAGCGTGCCTGAACATAAGTCACTTAACTTAATAGAAAAAAAAGGGTTTATTCACAACTAGAACGAGGATACGAAATAATTTAACCTGCATTTCATTTCCTTATGGATCAAAAAATGCAGTTTAAGGCCAAGATTGTTTCGTGGAAAGAGATTGAGGACTGGTGCGACAGAGTTGAAGATAAAATCATTTCGGGATTCAGGCCAGACACAATTGTCGGGATTTCCAGAGGCGGGTTAGCTCCTGGAAGAATTCTTGCTGACAGAATGTGGATCAAGGACCTTCAGAGCGTGAAGACCGAACACTGGGGTCTGACTGCAACGGTTGACGGCAAAGCCGCTATTAAAAACCGACCCATGCTCTTCATCGAAGGAAAAAAAGTGCTTCTGGTGGACGACATTACTGACACTGGAGAGAGCATGTCACTCGCAAAGGAATATCTGGAAACGTTTTCACCTGCTGAAGTAAAAACTGCTGCAATGTTGCATATAAACCGATCCAAGTTTACTCCAGACTACTATGCGGAGGAAGTCAGCAGCGAGAAGTGGACTTGGTTTATTTTCCCTTGGAACGTTTTTGAAGATATAGACAACTTGTCTGGCAGATCAATAGTCGTTCCCATGAACACAGAAGAAGTCAAGGCAGCCCTGAAGAAGGACTACGATTTGGACGTTGAGTTTGCTGTTCTTGAGCATGTACTTTCGGTTATGGAAAGAATGGGGCGCATAGCAAAATCAAAGGGAAAATGGAAAAAGAACTGATTTCAAGCGTAAATGCAAGATAACTTAAGGGAATTCGTAGAAGCTTCACTCCGTAATTATGGTCCCTGATTTCCCGGAAAGCGCCATTCTGGCGTTTTCCAGTGTAGTTATAATAACTTCTTTTCCCCCGGTTTTAATAAATCTTAACGCAGCGCTAACCTTTGGACCCATACTTCCCGCTGCAAAGACTCCACTTTCGTAATACCGTTGCATTTCCTCGGCATTTATTCGCCCGATTGCCTGCTGATCAGGTTTCCCGAAGGAAAGGTATGCATTTTCAACATCGGTGAGAATAACGAGTCTTCTTGCAGAAATGGAGGCTGCGAGTACTGACGATCCCAGATCCTTATCTATAACTGCGTCAACTCCGGCATAGTAGCCATTTGCCCTTGCTATTGGTATGCCCCCGCCACCAGTGCATACCGGTAAGAATCCATCTGACAACAGAGAAAGTATTTGCCTCTTTTCCATTACCTCAATGGGGTCCGGCGAGGGAACAAGACGTCTCCAGCCACGACCGGAGTCTTCTCTCATCACCCACTTTTTTTCTTCTATAGCCTTTTTAGCTTCTTCTTCGGTATAGAATGGCCCTATTGGTTTAGAGGGGTTAGAGAATGATGGATCATTCTTATCTACTAGTGTACGGGTCATTAGAACAGCGATGTCCCTGGATAGACCGAATTCGTATTTAGCTTTCTCATAGGCAAACGACAGGGCAAGGCCGATGAGTCCCTGTGACATTGCACCACATGAATAGAGCGGCATTGACTGAGTCACATTTCTGGAAAATTCGTTTTGAAGTAGGATATTTCCGACCTGCGGTCCATTTCCATGAGTTATTACTGCTTCATATCTGGAAAGTGTGTCCCCAAGGCTAGAGAAAGCTTCGTATGCCCTCTTTACCTGCGTATCAAAGTCGCCATTGTCCCCCTTTCTAAGCAGGGCGTTTCCACCGAATGCAATCACGATTCTTTCCATAGTAGTCACGGAAAGAACTACATTGACAGCTAGTATTTAATCTCAGAGGCTAAAATGCATCTCCGCAGCTGCCACAAATCCTTTACAGCTACTCAGCAGAAACTACCAAAATTAAGGTAACAAAAGTTTAGGCAGAAAATTCAGGATTTACAGCTCCTGATCTACAAACGTCAAAGGAATCATGAAAAGCATATTTACAATGCGGACATTAGGGGTCATGAAGCTTGTAATTGCACATACTCCCGACCCAGACGACTCATTCATGTTCTATGGAATGTTTGAGCATAAGATTAAGACCCACTATGAGTACGATCAGGTGGTTAAGGATATTGAGACGCTTAATAAAGAGGCTGTAAAGGAACTTTACGATGTCACCGCTATCTCTGCAAACGGCTATGCGGCAGTTTCCGATAAATATTATCTCACGACTTCGGGCGCGAGTTTCGGGTTGAACTATGGGCCGATAGTGGTGGCGAAGAAAACGGTAGATCTCAGAAAAGCAAAAGTAGCGACACCGGGTTTTCTGACCTCATCATACCTTCTGTACAGGATGTTTGCACCTGAGCCAGCAGGTGGGTTTGTAGAAACTCGGTTTGACAGAATACCTGAAGCAGTTTTGTCTGGAAAAGTGGATGCAGGTATACTCATCCATGACGAACAGCTAACGTATCAGAAACGTGGGCTGATAAAGGTCTTTGATGTATACGAAGAATGGAAAAAATTCGCGGGTTCGCTTCCCGTTCCTCTAGGATTTAATGCAATCAAGAAATCACTTGGCAGGGACGTTGCCATGAACTACAAGGAAGACTTTGAGAACTCAATAAAGTTCTCAATGAAAAATGAAGATGCGGCAGTTAACTATTCTCTGAAATATGCAAGGTACCAGGATATGGAACTTGAACGAAAATTCATAAGAATGTATGTTAACGATCTCTCTATAGATTTTGGAAAAGCCGGAAGAGAAGCACTGTCAAAGTATTATGCTAGGGCAACTGAAATGAAACTACTTCCTCATGTAAATCTTGAGATTATATGACCATCAGTCAGGAATGTTGAGATCTTCTGGGAAATTATAAACCTCCAGCAGCGTAACCTTCAATTTTTCAAATCTTTCCCTAGATTCATTTATAATTTCAAGGAAGTTCCTTAGATAGCTCCTGTGGAACAGAGAGTTAGCTATAGTCGTGTTCCCATCTGAAAGCTGGGTTCTGCTGAACGAACTGACCATATCACTGTTTGTTTTGTCGGCGTAGAAATTTACCAGATCATCACGTGTCGTTACTTCGTAAATCCCATCCTTTTCTGAAATTACAGTTACCTTGTTACTGTCTTTTACCTTTGGGTTATCGCATTTGTATACTGCATGTACTAGACCGTCAGAAGACGCAAATTTCAGTTCCCTGATCCATCTCAGACCTAACGGGTTTTCCTCAAATGTTTCCCTTTCAAGAACATTGAGAGTGCCCACGATGGAAAGGGGGACAAACTCGGATATTCCCCGGAGAACATCAATGAGGCTTGGTGCAGGTCCAAGTTTAAGTATATTCATCCCTGGAAACATGCCCAAATACTTACCAAGTATAGATGAAACTTGACTGCTGAATGCGGAGTGGAACCTGATGCCCATGCTCACATACCCATTGTGCAAAAATACATGATCTATTATAACCGATGGTATTTTAACTATCTCAAAGAGCAGATTCAATTCCTCATATCTATCCTTACTGCTCGATACAACCCAGTTGCCAGGAAGGTCCCTTGCATTGAGAGACTCAAGAAATATCTTTACCTCTCTGTACCTTTCAGCACCTTTCTCCATGTAAAAGAATATTGCTGGACCCTCCTTGTCGACCATAACTTTCGCTGCTGCAGATATACTGAATTTCCTGGAAATCTCAAATAACTGGTAATCATTGGTGAATGATATTAGACACTGTTTATCAAGAATGTTGTTAAACCTGTCAATTATCATGATTGTATAAAACAAGGTCACGTATGAATCTTGTCTTGTTGCTCAGAAACTTTTTATTTCCAAGAAATAAAACACTGGTCACACTCCAAAATAAAGACCAGATGTATTATCTGAATAATGGGTAATAAGGGCTCCTGCCAGCCCATTTCATTGCCTTCAGGCATTTACTTTCTGGCCGGTTTCATCCTTTTTATGACCTCATTACCGAATTCAGAGCATTTAAGGGGCTTGATGTTAAGTACCCGAGCCAGATCCTGAGTAACTTTCTGATCCTTGTAAGCCAAGGTAATGGCACTGTTGAGAATTTCAGATGACGCGTCCCAGCCAATATGCTTGAGCATCATTGCTCCAGAGAGCATTATTGAGGTTGGATTTGCGACATCCATCCCTGCGTATTTTGGGGCTGTTCCATGTACAGCCTCGAATATGGCATATACATCTCCTATGTTGGCCCCAGGCGCGATACCCAGCCCGCCCACCTGTGCAGCAAGTGCATCAGAAAGGTAGTCTCCATTCAAGTTGGTAGTGGCGATTACGTCATACTCATCTGTTCTCGTAAGGACCTGCTGGAACATGTTGTCAGTTATCCTGTCCTTTATTACTATCCGGTCAGGATACTTTTCTGGAGCTTTTATATATTCTGCCTCTGTAACTGTCTGGTCTTTGAATTCAGTCGCTGCAACTTCATACCCCCACTCCTTGAATGCACCTTCTGTATACTTCATAATATTTCCCTTATGCACGAGTGTGACACTTCGTCTCTTGTTGCTCAAGGCGTACTTAATCGCCATCCTGACCAGCCTGTTTGATCTGAATCTACTTATAGGTTTTACGCCAATTCCAGTGTCATCAGTTAGGGCAATCGAGTAAGTATCTGCCAAAAATTTTCTGAATTTTGAAGCTTCTTCTGAGTTGTATTTCCATTCTATACCTGCGTAAAGGTCTTCGGTGTTCTCCCTGAATACCACCATGTTCATCTTCTCTGGATTTTTAACTGGAGATGGTACGCCCGGGAAATATACAACCGGCCTAATATTGGCGTAAAGATCGAATATCATTCTCAGGGTTACGTTAAGGCTTCTGAATCCCTCTCCAATTGGTGTAGTCAGAGGGCCCTTGAGAGCAATTACTGTCCTCCTTATCTCGTCAAGTGAGTCCTGCGGAAGATGTTTACCGGTAGATTTGTATGCCTCTTCCCCCGCTAGGATTTTTTTCCACTCGATGTGTTTTTTGCCCTGGTAGGCTATTTCAACAGCAGCATTTATAACTGAAATAGCTGCCTTGGTAATGTCTGATCCAATTCCGTCACCTTCAATGTAACCAATTATGGCGTTATCCGGAATAACAAGTTCAGAATTATTACGAACCTCTATGTATGACACGTCTATCTTGTCATGATCGCTGACCAGGAATAATACTTTTGCCTGATATTTTCATAATTCCTAGAGGTTGTAAGTAATTCGTGGATTATGCTGATACACGCTTTAAGTCGGCTTTCTAACCGTAACTGAATTTTTGTGTGGTTAAGTGTATGATGCCAATTCGCTTTGTCCCTGTAAAGCCGATTCACCCATGAAATCAATCCATGACATTTAGTGGAATGTGTGAAACTCGCGTGATCATGAAATGATTTTTAAGAAGCTGTTATAAATAGTCTATTCTCGAGCAAACCTTTTTTATTTATCTGTGAGATAGTGGAAAGGTAGACTTGTACATTTTTATAATCTCAGGGATAAGCGCCTTCTCCAAATGTTTTGATGGGTGGGTGCAGCCATGATAACTATTGTTCTCGGACTTCAGTTTGGAGATGAAGGAAAGGGGAAGATCACTGATTTTCTGAGTGATAAGTACGATTCGGTAGTCAGGTTCAACGGCGGCAATAATGCCGGCCATACCGTGGTCAGCGAGCTCGGAAAGTTCAAATTTCACCTTTTGCCTGCTGGGAGCCTGAGAACTGGAGAAGTTGTGTTGGGGAATGGCATGGTCATAGACCCGATCAGTCTTGTAGAAGAAATTGATATGCTCAGGAAATCAAGACCCGGTCTGAAAATTCTTTTGAGCAAAAAAGCACACATCGTTACTGAAATTCATCGTTACCTGGACAAGGCGGAGGAGACCAAACGAGCTGGAGGGAACATTGGAACCACTGCTAAGGGCATAGGACCCACCTATGAGGACAAGTATGCAAGAACTGGGATCAGAGCCATCGATCTTTTATCTCTGGAAACACTGAAGAAAAAGATCGAAATAATCCACTCAATGAAACAGTCGCTTCTGGAAGGGTCAAAATTTTCTGATCCTGGCGAAAGGGAAAAAGTTGCCCAGAGTCTGTTTGATGCTGGGAAGAAACTGAAAGATTACTTCTGCGACGCACACAATATCCTCAGGCAACATGCAGATGCGGGAAAAAGCATTCTTTTCGAGGGTGCAAACGGTACTCTGCTGGACGTCGATTTCGGCGTTTACCCCTTTGTCACTTCATCCAATACAATTGCTGGATCTGTATGGGCCGGAACTGGCTTTCCGTTGAGAAAAGTTGACCGGATCACCGGGGTTGTGAAAGCTTTCACGTCCAGAGTCGGTGAGGGACCATTTCCCACTGAGTTATTTGACGATCACGGGAAGTATTTAAGGGAAAAGGGACAGGAATTTGGTACCACAACTGGAAGACCTAGAAGAATTGGTTGGCTAGATTTCCCCCTGCTCAGGTATTCAATAAAGCTGAATGATGTGGACACCTTGGCAGTTACAAGACTGGACACACTCGGAGGCATAGACACTGTAAGAGTCTGCGAATCATACAGAATCAATGGGAGAAGCGTGGATGAATATGATGGCTCCCTTGACCTGTACAAGGTAGAGCCGGTTTACGCAGACCTTAAACCCTGGAAAGCGTTCAGCGCAGAGGAGGCAAAGTCTTTCGCAGATGGTGGATTCGAATCACTCCCAGACGAGTTATATGACTACCTGAGATACATCGAAGAAGGCACAGGAAAGAAGATCGAAGTGGCTTCCATTGGGGAAACCAGGGAACTGACCATACATCGCAAAATATAGGATCTTAGCTCAATACAAGCTCGACCGGAGCGTGATCTGAGCCCTGAATATTTTCCAGAATCCTTGAGGATACGATCCGGGAAACCAGCGATGAGGAGGAGATGAAGTAATCAATTCTCCACCCTATATTTCTTGCTCTGGCGTTTCCCATGTTTGACCACCAGCTATAGTGCCCGCCGTCCTTATGAAACAGCCTGAAAGTATCGACAAAACCTGCTGCAAGAAGAGAGGAAAAGTCTTCACGCTCTTCCTTTGTGAAGCCGTGCGTGCGCTGGTTTTCCTTGGGTCTTGCTATATCCAGTTCGGTGTGGGCAACGTTGAAGTCTCCGCATGCGACTATGGGTTTTGTCTCCTGAAGGCGCAGGATACGATCCAGAAACAGTCTGTCGAATTCCCGTTTAAAGTCAAGCCTAGTCAGTTCACGCTGAGAATTAGGGAAGTACACATTGAGGAAATAGATATCATTCAAATCTGCTATCTGAACCCTACCCTCTTCATCGAATCTGCCCTCCCCAATTCCATTGGTCACAATTATTCCAGGTAACTTTGAAATCATCATAGTTCCACTATACCCTTTCCGAACCGCTGGGTTCAAAAAGCAAGTATATCCTTCCTGAGAGAGTTCCACAGGCAGGTCAAATACGTCAGTCTTTGTTTCCTGTATCGCTATGATATCTGGCTTCGTGTCCAGAACAAACTGCACAAAACCCTTCCTGACTGCAGATCTAACGCCATTTACGTTCCAGGAGATAAGTTTCATGTGGGTCAACCAGAGAATAACAGGTTTCTGTATAAAAAATAATTGGGAGGTCTACAGCAGTCGTGCCTTAACAGAATAGATTACGGGTCCCGACGGATTGAAAGGAAAATTAATCACCATAATTGCAATAAACTCAAGATATTATGCACGAAACTGTAAGTGCCCCGAGGGGATCGAAACTGAATACAAAGGGGTGGCAGCAGGAAGCTGCACTGAGGCTCCTTATGAATAACCTCGACCCGGCGGTTGCAAAGGACCCTGAAAATCTTATTGTATACGGAGGAAGGGGTAAAGCCGCTAGAAACTGGGAAGCTTTTGACAAGATAGTATCCACCCTGAAATCTCTTGAAAATGATGAAACAATGCTTGTGCAATCCGGGAAGCCGGTTGGTGTATTCCGTACGTCACCTGAAGTTCCGAGGGTGATTATTTCCAATGCTCAGATTGTACCCAAATGGGCAACTGATGACATATTCTGGGATCTTGAAAGAAAGGGTTTAACAATGTACGGGCAAATGACTGCTGGATCGTGGATATACATAGGGACTCAGGGAATCCTCCAGGGAACCTTTGAAACTCTGTATGCCCTGGCTAAAAAAGAATTCAAGACTAGTGACCTAAGGGGAAAGTGGATTCTGTCATCTGGGCTCGGAGAGATGGGCGGAGCCCAACCATTGGCTATAACCATGAACAAGGCGGTCGGAATAATTGTAGAAGTTGACGAAGAAAAGATAAAGAGGAGACTTCGGGACAGGTACCTTGATGTTGAAACAGATTCACTTGATAAAGCATTGAAAATGAAGGACGATGCGCTTAAGGATGGAAAAGCGCTGTCTATCGGACTGCTTGGAAATGCAGCAACCGTGTTTGCTGATCTAAATGGGAGGGGGATTGTCCCCGACGTTGTTACAGACCAAACCGCGGCACACGATATCAATATCGGTTACATACCAGAGGGAATGACTCTGAGGGAAGCGGAATCCCTGAGGAACAATGATATAAAAAAGTACCACAGTATGGTCTATGCCTCCATTGTAAAGGAAGTAAATGCGATTCTGGGTTTCAAGGAAAGGGGTTCAAAAGTGTTTGATTATGGAAACAACCTCAGAGGGAGGGCAAGGGAAGCCGGCATGAACAATGCGTTCGAGATACCTGGATATGTTCCTGCGTATATAAGGGACCTGTTCGCTGTAGGGTCCGGACCTTTCAGATGGGTTGCCCTTTCTGGAAACACCGAGGATATATTTAGAATCGATGATGAACTTATAAAGCTCTTCAAGGATTCAAACCGTCACCTTGTAGAATGGATCAAGCTTGCAAAGGAAAAGGTACATTTCCAAGGATTACCGGCCAGAATATGCTATGCTGCTTATGGGGAGAGAGAACAAATTGGTGTACTTATCAATAATCTGGTAAGAAGAGGTGAAATCAGTGCACCCGTTGCCATTGGCAGGGATCACCATGACACGGGTTCAGTTGCCTCTCCGTTCAGAGAGACCGAGGCAATGAAAGATGGGAGTGATGCCATTGCTGACTGGCCAGTCCTGGATGTTATACTTAACGCAATTTCAGGGGCATCCTGGGTTTCTCTGCACCATGGTGGAGGCACTGGGATTGGTAATGCCATACACGGTGGTTTTGTAATCGTAGCAGATGGCACTGAGGATGCCGAACAGAGGATAAGAAAGGTGCTTAACGCTGATCCCGGCCTCGGGGTGATACGGCATGCGGATGCAGGATATGAGTCTTCCATAGATATTATAAGAAGAAAGCCGAAATTCAGGACCCCGTATTTCTGACTTCCCTCTTTATTCCTATTTAGCATGACTGAGAGGAATACTTGTTCTCATAGCCCCTTACTACATGCAAGCGAAAAGACTTTTGAATAAAACTCACAACAACTTGCCGGAGTGACGGGAAATAATAAATTTGATTTCATATATTGGTAGCCATGACTCTGAAAGCAGTTATCATGGCAGGAGGCAAAGGTACACGCCTCAGGCCGATAACCTATTCAATACCTAAACCTCTGGTCCCAATAGCTGGAAAACCATGCATTGGTTATGCTCTAGATTCTTATTTCAAGGCAGGCATAAAAAATGCAATCATAACGACCGGTTATAAATTCGAATCCCTGATCTCTGGTGTTCTGGCATTCAAAAATGAAGATCAGAATATACTGTTCTCGGTGGAGAAGGAACCTGCAGGAACCGCGGGCAGCGTGAAACTTGTTTCAAAATTCATAGACGAAACGTTCATTGTTGGGAGCGGAGATACCCTTTCTGATTTCAACATAAGTAATATTCTCAAATTTCATAGGGAAAAAAAGGCCAAATTGACCATAGCCCTGACTCACGTTGACGATACTTCACAATTCGGAATTGTTGAGATGAAAGATGGTTTTATAACGCGTTTTCTTGAAAAACCCTCGCCAGAAGAGTCGTTTTCCAACCTTATAAACACTGGAATATATGTGATGGAACCTGAAATCCTTGAACACATCCCTTGCGGAATGCCGTATGACTTTGCGAAGGACCTATTCCCAGTCCTCCTCAAGGAAGGAGTAAAGATTGCAGGGTACCAAGCAGAGGGAACATGGCTTGATGCAGGTAGGCCTAAGGACATGATCGCCGCCAATCAACTAATGACTGAGAAATATGGAACAAAGATAACCGGTGAGGGTTTCAAGGGAAAAGCCATCATAAGAACACCTCTTGAAACTGTCGATAACCTGAAGCTTGAAGGTCCGATTTATGTTGGTCAGAACGTGTACATCGGAAAGAATGCGACAATAAGCAGATCAGCTATTTATGATGGAGTCAGTATAGGAGATGACGTTGTGGTCGAAGACTCCATGTTGATGGATAATAGCCGAGTGCTTAATGGAACCAGAATCGAGAAATCCGTAATCATGAAACACACTTCCATTGGGGAGAATTGCGAGATCAGTGAGAGTGTGCTTTCTCCAAACCTGAATTTACAGAGCAAATCTAGAATATATAACGTGTCTCTTTCTTCCGAAATATTGGACGATGAAAATTGATAATAAGCACTTTATTTTATTAAAAATCTCATGTAATAGGAATTTTGGATTCTGTTCGCAAACACATCAAAAGGGCACTGCCAATAAAACCTTCAGTCTTTGCAAGATAATACTCAGAGGAAACCGGCTTTCTGGAGGATCAAAAGATCTTCTGTTGTCAGCTGTTCTCCGCTTTTGAACTTCTCGAATAACGATGTTGCAGTTCTCTGAAGCTCTCCCTCTTTTTCTTTCTTCTTTGTAGACCTGGCCTTGGTCCTAAGGCTCGAAATTACCTTTTCCATATCCCGAAGATCATTTCTAGCCTGGATAAATGCCTCGTGCCTTTTCTCTGACTCCTGGCTCATTTTGATGAATTGCTCGTGGTACTCATCAGCTTTCTTCCTGACCTCGTCAAGCTCCTGAAGGGCTGTATTAATAGCTTCGCTTATTTCAGTAATCTGGTTGGAGATTCCCTCAATTTCCTTCTTGAGCGCTTCGCCCTGATTCTTCTCCACCTTGATAAGTTCATTAACTTCTCTAATTTTATCGTTTCCTTCGAGTTCAATATCCCTTTGTTTCTTCATTTTCTTGAGATCGTTTGTCAGTTTTTTTATTTCCGACACGATCTTCAGTTCGTCGGTCTTGTTAAGTTCAGTAGTCTGCTGGCGTATTTCCAATCTCTGAAGCTCCTTTTCCTTCAGCCTCAGATCCTTTGGATCCACTCCCTGAACATTTGAAGAATCCCTGATCTTCCGGTACTCCTTCCTGTATTCAGACAGTTTAGCGTAATGCTCTTCCTTCTCTGCCCTCATTTTTTGAACTTTGTCAATGAGTTCATTTTTCTCTGCTATCTTTTTCTTTACGTCTTCCCTCATTTCTCTTACTTTTGCGTTTAGAATATCTCTTTCTTCAGCGAAATGATGGCTTTCGTCAGAGGCTTCATCCCTCTTCCGAATCTCTTCGTCTACAATTTTCCGAACAAGTTCCCGTTTCTGTTCAATTTCTTGGAGGAGGTCACTCATAATTACACATCGAGGCAGAATTTTACCTTAATCTTCCTACACAATAAATAATTTTCTACAAGAGATGTGTTTAGCACCAGTTTATTTACATTGTCGGTTTTTCTGAATTATGTTGGTCGCCGGCGGCTATTTCCCAGTAATATCTTTAGCGTGGATTTGGGTGGGATAAATTCTAATCTTGGTTTTGCATTCAACCTTATGAGTTCTGAAATTGTTATTCCGATGATAACACCATTCAGAAATAATCAACTTGATCGGGAATGCCTGCATGCTTTTATCGGTTATGCTGAAAAAAATGGATTCGATGGACTTTTCGCCGGAAGTTCAACAGGAGCTTTCGCATCTCTATCGATGGATCAGCATGGAGAATTCCTAAAATGGGTGATGGAATTCAGCCACTCAACAAGTTTGTATGCTGGAGTTACCAGAAGCAGCCTTCCGGAGACATTAAACATGGTTAAGCTTGCAACAGATCTTGGATATGAAAAACTGGTTGCCATAAACCCGTTTTATCACAAGTATTCACAGGACTCCATAGCAAGATTTTTTGATGCTATTCTTACTGCTACAGACGCTAATATTTATGCTTACAACAACCCGCCACTCAGCGGGACAGAAATTTTACCTGCCACATTGGCCAGACTGAAGACTAACCATAGCAACCTAGCTGGATTAAAGGACAGTGGGGGAAATCTTGATAGATTCAGGGAATTCCTGAAAATCCCTGGACTTAAGATATTTCAGGGAAAGGATGCTCTTCTATTCGACTCAATCAAGATTGGCGCCTCTGGCGGCGTGTGCTCGTCCGCAAACTATTGCCTAAACACCATGAAAATTGTCAGAAACGCGCCGGATTCAGAACAGATTTCAGAGAAGACAAGGAAACTTATAGATATTGTGAGCAAATATGAAACGCCTTCAATCCATAATTACCTCTTCAGAACTCAGATTCTCGGGGAAAAGAGCCCCCGAAACTATGTGAACAAGCCATATGGAGATGTCGTGGTTCCCCCCTCTGTCAATGAACTCAAAGAACTTCTCGTGCTTCCATGACATCAATTCAGGATGAAACGCAGTCTCACTCCAAGATAGCCTTCTCTATATTAGGCCTGAAATTGACCAACATTTTTATTCGAGCCTTCGATAATAGAACACCAATAAAGAATCTTATGGGGAAGATAGATACAGACCTGCTATGCTAGTAATGAAAGAGGAATCCGAAAAATGAAAGACGAAAAACTGCGGTTGAATACCATTTCGAATGGATTAAAACCCTTTGGCAGATGCTTCAGGCAGTGTTCTTTCTATTCACGAATGGGGGGTTTTTCCTGATCTACCCCATAATACTAGCTGAACTGGTTGTTCTAATCGGAGCAATCGTGATTGACCTTGTATTCGGAGACACCAAGGGATATGTAAACCCTTCTGTACTGGCCGCAGATCTTGGGGCTGGCCATGGAAAGTGGTTTAAAAAGGCTAGAAACAGAGTTCTGGCAGGATTTTTTTTTACGATGGCCATAATTATTCTATTTACCTTCCCAGCTTACGTATTACTTAGGTTGATTTCTTCAATAAATTTCCTTTATTTTATAGCATCTATCATAATTCTAAAAACAACTTTTTCAATAACATCGATCAGAGAACGGGTGAATCCCATTATTGATAGCCTGCAGAAAAATGATATTGAAAACGCACGGAAACATCTCTCTTCCATTGTATCTTTCAACACTGCAGATATGGATGCAAAAAACATAAGTTCCGCGACCATAGAGAGTATTTCCAGAGGTTTCTTAGATTACTTCCTCACCCCTATGATGTTTTTCGCAATTTTTGGCGTGATTGGCGCACTTACTGCAAGGATCATGGTTTCTCTGGACTCCGCAATAGGACATCGAAACAAGGAATATTTTGAGTTTGGTAGGTGGGCAGCAATATTCAAAACCATAATTAGCTACATACCCGCTAGGGTATCTGCTGGTATCATAATGTTCAGTTCTGAACTCTTGAATTACAGGGTTCAAAGTGTCCCGCTAAGAGAAGTCAGAGTGTTGACCGAAAGCGTTAACGTCGGATGGCCGCTGGGATCGGTTGCCACCTGTCTGAATATTAGATTAGAAAATTATGGTCAATATGTGCTGAATGAGGGCGGTTTTGAACCCAGCGTTGGGGATATAAAGCGTACAATGAACATCTATTATGCGTCAATATACATATCGCTTCTGATCTTTATCCTGCCAATAATGATGATAGTGTACCTGTTTGCCGAATACCTCGTTATAGTCTGATTGCGCCAGATTCATATTCATGGGTTGCTGAGTCTCATGTTAACTTGCTTAAGGTATCCAAGTGGATCATTGGAGTTGTAAACTGAACGGCCAATGATTACGTAATCTGCCCCGTTATTTATGGCGTCTTCTGGCCTTCCGCCCTGTGCTCCAATTCCGGGGGAAATTATACAACCTTTTCCTACAGCAGCTCTAACTTTCCTAAGCATTTCAGGATTATTTCCGGGTGCTACGTAACCGTACACTCCACATTCCTGCGACATGCGGATCATTTCATCGGTATGTTTGTCCATGAAATCTCTAGAACCGCCATTACTCATTGAAACGACCGAGAATACCTTCATTTCTCCGGATTCCTTCACGAGAGCTTCCATGGAGTCCCTGCCAGTGAACTGGTGAGAGATGATCCCCCAGGCTCCGTTTTCCTTGGCTTTTCTTGCAATAAGAGCATTGGTATTGGGAATGTCCGCCACCTTAAAATCACATATTATCGGGGCATATCGTGAAAGATCCTTTACCAGATGTATCCCCTCACTCATCACGAGCGGCCAGTTAACCTTGATATAGGCAATCTCTGCATTCAGATCTCTGGCAAGTTTCAACGCTTCAACACCACTGGAAACGTCAAGTGCAAGGATAACTTTCTTGCCCATTACCATATTGGTGGCTATTTTTCTTGTTTATATAAAAATATAGTACCGAATGTTGACATAGTTACGAAACTATGTCGATCTCTTCCTCAATTTCGTTCCCTGCAAGGATCTTCCTCAACTGTTTTGCTTCTGCTCTGTTAGCGAGCATATACGGGGACTTCACCCCAGTCAACAGGACAAGAACCCTTACCCGGTTATTGTAGAATTTTTCCACGCTTAGTCCCATTATGATCCTTGCATTTGGGTTTATTCTTCTCTGGATCTCATTGGTGGCACTTTCCGCTTCGCTTACGGTCATATCGGTTCCACCGATAATCCTGATTATACAGTTTCTTGCGTCGCTTATGTCAGTCTCAACAAGCCTGGATTTCAATGCCTCGTTTATAGCCCTGAGTACCCTGTCTTCACCTGTATTTGATTCTCCAGTACCTACCATGGCTACCCCGCCATCTTTCATCACGGTTTTTACATCAGCGTAATCAACGTTGACAATTCCAGTTAGGGTGATGAGTTCCGTCATACCCTTTATGGTCTCCCCGAGCAGTGTGTCAGCATACTGGAATGCTGCTTCTATTGACATGCCAGGAACCTCTTCGAGGAGCTTGTCGTTTGGAATTGCGATCACCGTATCGGAGTATTGCGCTAGCTTTTCGAGTCCATTGAGCGCGTTTTCCCTGCGTATGTCACCTTCTGACTTGAATGGAAGCGTAACTATGGATATGACAGTTGATCCAGCATCCTTTGCAGACTTAGCTATTACCGGAGATGCCCCCGTGCCAGTTCCACCTCCCAAGCCACACGTTATGAATGTAATATCAGATCCGTAAGTCATTTTCTGAATGGGTATTATATCCTCCAAGGCGCAATTTTCACCGATTTTTGGCTCTGCGCCAGTTCCATCTCCGCCCATAAGGTTCCTGCCAATGAGCATTTTCTTTCTTGTTCCAAGGCTGAGGAGATGCTTGGCATCAGTGTTCACAGCAATTAATTCAGCTCCCTTCACTCCAGTGAAGTTAAGACGCTCTACGGTGTTGCATCCTCCACCTCCGCATCCAACAATCTTTATTTTTACTCTCTGCTTGCTTGCAACTTCAGCAATCCTAGAGTCCTCAGGTGCCGGAGGGAAATTGTCGAACCCCTCCCAAAATTCGGATTCCGAGGCTTCTTCCTGAAGCATAACAGATTTTGAAATTATGTCCATTATGTCATTCATATGTCTGATATTATGTACAAAGATGTATATAAATATTTGTTCTCGTACAATCTATAAAAATAAAGGCTTTTTACAATATGAGAAATTTTTGTTACTGAAATTTACGGCAAAATTGTCTGACATATTTTCTCTCGCAAACCTCAAAAGCTCAGCCAATTGTTTTCTACTTGGAGCACATATAGTGGTTTAAATGTTAAAAGACACATTGTTGAAATCTGGGGCAATAAAAACCGGAGAATTTGTTCTAACTTCCGGTAAGAAGTCGAATTACTACGTTGACATAAAAGAGGCTGCTACAGACCCTGCCGTGCTAAAGGAGATATCCGCAGAGTTGTCCAAAAATATAAAGGCAAGAAAAATTGCCGGAATGGAACTCGGTGCTGTTCCGATACTCGTTTCGACAGCAATTCGGCTATCTATTCCCTATGTGATATTGCGAAAAGAGATCACTCATGGAACAAAAAAACTGACAGTCGGAAAGATCAATGAGGGGGAAACAATAGACATGATAGAGGATGTAGTAACCACAGGGCATTCCCTTCTCAGGGCCATTGATCTTGTCAGAAACAATGGGGGGGTTGTAAAGAGAGCTATTTGCGTCGTGGACAGGCTTGATGGAGGGGCTGAACTTCTAATGGAGAATGGAGTACAACTTATTCCTCTGGTGAAGATATCCGAAATCCCGATCATCAGCTAAGTGTATCGTCTATTCTTCCTATTTCTATCGGAGTAGTCTCCCTTCCTACAAAGATACCCTTGGTGTTTGCAAGGATTGATGATCCAACGAAGACGCTTCCAAAATTAGCAGTGCCTGGCTTTGCATTAACCTTGAAAAACTCGCTGATCTTTTTGAGTTCTTCATCAGAAACCTCTGGTGTAACGAGCATGCCTTTGTTGGTGACAACAGCAACACTGCCAACGGTTTTGACATTCGCTATTGTATCCTTTAAAACTTCAACTCCGAGAGAATCCTCTATCTTTTTCCTGGAAGATTCCGTGAAAGATTTGTGTATTATTGCTCCCCTATCGTTTGTCAAAACGTCATTCCCAATGGCATTGATCTTATCCTTTAGATAGAGAACATTCCTATCTCCATAAGTTTCCCCGCTACCCAATCTTGGGTCGCTTCCTGCAATAATAATGCCGTTTGAATTCATCACTGACATGCACCCTATTAGATAGGAATTATCGATTATTGTTCTGATCGTCCTGACACCTAGGATACTTTCAAATTCATTCTCGAGTCCGTCTGGAACCGTTTTAGGAACAAGTGCAATATCGTCCCAGACCCTAGAATATACCCCAATAAAATCGCTATCCAGAATAGATAATTTCTTGATCATGAATATATTTATGGTAGAAGGACCTCTGTGGTGCCTTCCTGCAACTTTATAATCTTAACTTGAACTGATTGTGGGATTTTCTTCTTTCCCCTGGACCATACAAGCTCATTCACTCTGCTGTCGATCCATATTTTGTCTGGTTCAGACTTCGCATATCTAGCGACGCTTTCTTTTATAATCTTTATTGCCGTGTCGGCTCTTCTGCCTCTTGAAGAATGTATTGCCTTCCTGAGAGGTATCATCAAAAGGATCTCATTGCTTAACTGGTTCTCTGCCATTCCATCACCTCAGAGCTTAAGGCTGTTTCTTCTCCAGTTCCTTCTTTTTGGGTTCTGGGTAACATGTCTTGCCGTCTTCATCATAACCCAGCCAGGAACTCTCCTGTTCATTTTGATTTTTTTCATCAATCTAGATTTCCTGCCGGTTTCCTTGTTTCTGCTCATTTATTTCTCCTCTCTATTCTGGTCTCCCTTTTGGTTTCCATGAATTTTGAAAGTATGTCTTTGATGTCCGTATCAGTCAGTAACCTATTAACTCTTCCCATGTTTGCAAGCTGAATAAGCTGGTTCTCCACGTTTTCAGCAAGATCTGGCCTTACAAGCCTGACATTACTTAGCCTGTCTCGAGCCTCCGGTGTGAGTATCTGTCGAAGTATCTGTTGTCTTCTCGCCTTCTCAAGTTCCTGAGCCTGTCGCTGTTGCTCTGCAACCTGTTGTTCGTTGGAAGACCTGCTCAACTCCTCCATCTTTCTTCTTCTTATCTCGTTAAGCTCGTCATCATTCTCCATTCAGTCACCATCCAAGGAACCTCTGCAATTCGCAACACTCATAGATCTCAATCCCGACTTAACCAGGATCGAGGTGATTATTTGAAGATTGTATAAAACGATTGCCAAATCCTAGAGATACTTTTCCATGGATTTGTCTGTTTCAACAACTGACTTCATTACCCCACTGACTGCCTTGTCTATGAAAGCCTGCCCCTTAGGCGAAATGCGTCTACCCTTCTGATCCTTCTTCACATAGCCTATTTTCTCAAGGGTCTCCAGCATATGTCTAACGATAGCTCTGCTTCCTGTGCCAGGGTGATACATCTGTGAGCCCCTGTCAACCCTTCCACCATATTCCGCACTCAATCTTGATATGCCGATTGGGCCCATTATATAGACTTTCCTTAGTGTTGAAGCCAGCCTTCTGTAGTACCAGTCCGGTTGCTCCCAAGATTTTTCCTTGTGAATTCCAGCCTTCACGAATTTGAGCCAGTCCGGAGACTCAAGTTTCTTATCCTCTGAGAAAGCCTCCGCCATCTTGTTTATCAGCTTCTGTGTGGGGGCTTTTTTAACATCTGCCATCTATCATCACGACCTGGCGATATTAATCTACGATTAATAATGCTTTCGCGAGACTTAGCTGGCAACCGTATATATATTTACGCAGACGCTCTGGTTAGGAAGCTGGAAAAACTCTGGTTTTACCGTTACAATCAACGGGAAAATTCCCTTAATTAAATGCTGTCTAGAATGCCGGCAACTAATAACTAACTGCGTTTGGGTTACCTGTCCAAAAAGCCAAGAGTTATTTTGTCGTCCTCACATTCCAGTATATTACCGAAAAAATCAGAATGTTGAATATGGACTCCATATATATGAACTGATTCGTGCCAGAATAGAAGGAATGAAAGAAAGCCATGGTAGCAAAATTGCTCGAAATCACTGCAATACCGATAAGGAATAGAGAGTACGCGAAAAGAAGGAGGTAAACGATGTTTCCGCCAAATGAGTAGAAGTTCACTGTTCTGCTTCCCTCAAATATTCTGCCCCTGAGCCATTTGATATTGAAAAGTGACGTATATGAATATGCTATTATCACGTTGAAGAGCAGAAAGAATGTTGCTAGAATACCCATTCCATTGAGGGTTGTAATTAAGACTGTCAGGGGCGATATGATCAATACGAAAAGGAAGATCCCAACGACCGACTTTGAGATTATCTGTTTGTTACCATTGAGCGGGAGAGAGTTAATGACCTCAATTCCATTATTTTCTGACGCCATCAAAACAAGGGAGTAGAAAGTTGACGATATTATTACAATAGAAAGCAGGGAATAGTAAAGAGAAACTGGATCCGTATTCCTTACAGCTCCAAACATCACTAACGGAACTATGGTCGGAAGAACGAATATTGCTGGCAGGAATATAAGTATAACATTCTGTGATTTCCTCATCAGTCCTCTGAGATCCTTCAGAAAGAGTGACGGAAGTAGCCCATAAACTCTTGATACCACCTTTTTCATCTTTCTGCCTGATTCGATAATTTGAGAATTCGATAATGCATTATAGATCCATAACTTGACGAATGAAAACAGAACAAGGAAAACAGCCAAATAGAAAGTGGTAATCCCGATGTCAGCAACAAAGTTGTGGTTTACTGGGTAACCCTGAAAAACCACTGTTGTGATGTTCAGGAACGGCACGATAAAGCCTGTGAGCCCTCCTACTCTTGGAATATGGTTTATCAATGACTGCGGGAAGTAAATCATGATCTCAAAAACCGCAAAGACGCCTATGATGACCAGCATTCTCATTGCTCCCTTCAACGAACTCAGAAGTGGGGAACCACTGGAAGATATCCTCTTCCTCGCTAAAACGTAAATTATTGCACCGATGGAATAACCCAATATTATTATGGAAAGGAGCCAGAGAGCCCCAATAAACAGTGTTTCGTAAGAGAAAAATTTAACCGAATACACAACCAGGACGGGTATGACTATGAAGATGGATGATGACCCATTGTACTTCAGCCATGTGGTGAATAGAATGTCATCACCGCCTTTGAGCGGAAGGGCGCCGAGAGGTTCTACGAGCCTGTGAGTACCTAGGGTATTAAAAAAAATGAATGAGTTGTAAATACTCATCGATAATGTGTAAGCAAAAAGCACAAAACCTATCCCAGCAATGGAGGTAGCTGGATCAGCCGAGAAAAGCGCAGGTGAAATCATGACTAGGGAGAAAATAATTAGCATCACGGCAGTGAAGCCGTAATTGATCAGGATCATTCTGTCAAAATACTTCTTGGCTCCTGAATTTACCTTGGATATTTTGTTCTGAAATTGCGAGGAGCTTCTGAGCCCAATGTATCTCTGCTCAACGATCAGAGTTCGTTCGATGAGGTCCTTCGTGCTCCTCATTGTCTCAGCGAATCCTTGAGGGAGGAAACAATGTCATGAAGATTCTCGTTCCCGGTGAGCCTTAGGAATATGTCCTCCAAGTTTGCACCGGACTCACCTGATGATTCCTTAAGATCTGTTATTGTTCCAACTGCAACAATGTTGCCCTGATAAAGTATTGCAATCCGGTCACAAACATTCTCTGCTACTTCGAGTATATGAGTTGAAAATATGACGGTTTTGCCCCGTGAGGCAAGATCACTTAGCA
Source organism: Thermoplasmataceae archaeon (assembly GCA_038729425.1). Classification (NCBI taxonomy): domain Archaea; kingdom Methanobacteriati; phylum Thermoplasmatota; class Thermoplasmata; order Thermoplasmatales; family Thermoplasmataceae; species Thermoplasmataceae archaeon. Next base: position 107,897 of record JAVYSB010000003.1, read on the forward strand.
GATCCTTTAATATCTTGGCCGATCTCGGATCAAGACCGTTCATACCCTCATCGAGTATTATAATATCCGGGTCATGAAGCAGCGCACCGATTATAGCAACCTTCTGTTTTGTGCCGAAGGAGAGGGACCCAATGAGATCGTTCATCAATTTCTCTATATCAAAAGCTTTTGAGAAATGATCGACTCTGTTTTGCAGTGTGTATTTGTCGATGTTTCTGACCGCAGCCAGAAATGAAAAATATTCCATAGGTGTTAGAGATTCATACAGAAGTGGCGTTTCAGGCACGTATCCTATTGAACTTTTCACCTTATTCCTGCTCAGCAAGGTATCGAACCCAAGGACGCTTACTTTCCCGGAGGTCTGAGTCAGGATTGAACAGATAATTCTCAAGATAGTTGTCTTCCCTGAACCATTTGGGCCCAGTATTCCGAAGACCTGGCCAGAATCTATGCTGAGGTTGACGTTATCCAGTGCTATATTTTCCCCATATTTCTTGCTCAGATCATTGATGCTTACCGAAACCGACAAGATTTCATCACTTACGCACTCGTTTCAAGGTCAGATTCATTAAAAGGTTTTACCGCAGGTGTGGCAGCATATTTTAAATCGTATAATATAACAGATTGATGTGCCTTTCTATCTGTGAGTTTCAATGTACTCCGTGAAGCCTTTGATGAAGTCCATCGCATCCTCAACTATCCCAAAATCCGCGTACTGAAATATCTGGGCGTTCCTGTCTGTATTTACTGCTATTATCTTCCCTGCATACCTTGTACCGACCATGTGATTATCATGGCCTGAAATCCCTATTGCAATATATGTATCCGGCGAAATTGCTGTTCCAGTGAGTCCGATTTGCTGTTGTCTTGGTACCCAGCCGAAATCAACTATCGGCCTCGTTGCGCCGAGTGATGCATTAAGGATCATTGCCAGCCTCATGGCAGGCTTGACGTTGTCAGGCTTCCTAATACCCTTACCTACTCCTAAGACAACACTGGAGTTGGTTAAAGGGAGATACTCTGCAGGCACCTTGGTTTCTGAGATCCTTTGGATTCTGGGTTTGCAGGTGAATTCTGGCAGTTCTAATCTGAATTCTTCCTTTGAAATACGCTTTTTGAAAATTCCGGGTCTGATGGTTGCCATGGCAGGATCGGTTCTTGAGTAAATTCTTGCTACGATTCCTCCTCCAAAGGCAGGTTTGTACTGTATCAGCTTACCGTTTTCCATTTTAAGGTCTATGCAATCAGCTGTAAGCCCTAGTCCAAGATCTGCCGCAACAAATGCAGCGATCTCCCTGCCGTCGATGGTTGATGGAAAAACAACAAATCTGGGCTTATGTTTCACGATATGCTGGGCAATGAAATCAGCTAGACACTCATTGTGACTTTCATTTGCATATATGTACCTGTGAACGGGCATTCCATTCAAATCGACTGGGTCAATATTTCCTATCATCAATGTAGAAAGGTTGTCCTGCCTAGCAAGATCTGCATTCTTTGACGCTATTTCCATAGCCACTTCAGGGTCTGAGGCGGCGATCCCCAGAACCTCACCTTCTCCGATTGCCTGATGAAGAATAATAGGTTGGTCTTCCCTGCCGCTTCTCCTGCTTATCAATTCAAGTATTTTTTTATATGTTTCTTCCCCAGCTTCCAGATACTCTACCTTGCGAGTGCTTTCTATTTTTTCTGTACCGGATACAATAGTTGGGGAGTCTTTCACTCCTGATATGTTTACTTTAAGCTTACCGGAATCCAGTATCTCAACCCTCGCAGTCATATCTGGAGTTTCCGGTCTCACTGCTCTCGCCCTGTTTATTTTCTCGCTTACGGAGATAACGGCGGGCAACTGTATCTTGCTGGTAACAACACTCCGTTCCTTATCCTGATCTACGATGCAAGTGCTTCCATTAATTTCCAGTCTAGAGACTGAGGATATGAATGAAAACCCACATAATTTTGAAAGCTCAGGAGGTACCTGGGAAGTTTCTCCGTCCAGTGAGTACTTACCCGTAATCACCAGGTCTGGGCCGTAGTAATTAACCATTGACGATAGGATGCGCGACGTCACCAGAGTGTCTGAGCCCACAAATGCCCTGTCTGTAATCAGGAAACCCTTGTCAACCCCCATCCTCAGTGAGGTGTTGATTATATCGGCAGCCGACGGTGGACCCATTGTAGCTACAGCTGTCTCCCATCCAAGCTTTTCCTTGATCCTAATTGCTTCCTCCACGCCTTTTCTGTCAAAAGAGTTCATCTGCAGAGGGACATTTTCCCTTATGATTCTATTGGTAACCGGGTCAAATCCAATCCCGTTCACATCGGGTATCTGTTTGGCAAATACCAATACCTTCATGCAATCTCTACCAGCACATCTCCGTTCTCAACTTTAACATGATAGGATTTAAGCGCAGGAATCTCACCGGCGCTCTCTGGTGGACTTACCACGCTGCCGTCAGTCGGGCTGAATGTGGCAAAATGGTTAGGGCATATGATATTCCCGCCATCAAGGAATCCCTCAGAAAGATCATAGTTCTCATGGGTACAGTAGAGGCTTGTGGCATAGAACCTATCATTCTGCCTTATGATCAATATTTCCTTGTCGCCAATCTTTGATTTGAACAAATCGCCATTGTTCATTGATCCCTCTTTCGCTACTTTATACCACGTCATATTCGTGCATTTAATTAGAATAATTATAATTTTCTGTACAGCTTTTTGCTCGGAAGATATTTAACAGGTGGCGCTATACTTATTTCACGGGAAAAGGCAGGTAATATGGATTCTGATGTCAAGAAGAAATACCTTGAGGCTGGCAGACTCGGAAAACTTGCGCTTGAATACGGAACAACACTGATCGAGCCTGGTGCAACGCTTTTCGATGTTGCCGAAAGGGTGGAGAAATTCATAACAGATAATGGCGGAAAACCTTCATTTCCAGTTAACCTTTCCATAAACAATGAAGCAGCTCACTATTCCCCATTCTATGGAGATCAGAAGAAGTTTTCCACTGGAGATGTTGTAAAGATTGACGTTGGTGCGCAAATGGACGGTTACCTGAGCGACAATGCCACCACGGTTGAGGTCGGCGAATCCGGAAGATATAGTGACCTTATAGCCGCCTCTAGAGATGCCCTTAATGCGGCCATTAAGATATTGCGCCCTATGATCACAGTTAGGCAAGTTGGATCGGCTATCGGCAATGTGATCACATCACATGGCTTCAAACCTGTAAGGAATCTCGGAGGACATGGGCTCAATAGATTTGATCTTCACTCCGAAATTTTCATACCTAACTACGACGACGGTAACGCCACGCCAATGCGCCCTAATACCATGATAGCAATAGAGCCGTTTGCAAGCACAACACTGGGCATGGTTCACAATGGTCCCGGAGGCAACATTTACATACTGAGTGGAACCAAGATTCGGCAAGACGAGATGCTTTACAGGAGTTTCAATACTTTGCCCTTTGCCGAGAGATGGGTGCCGGCACTGACGCCTGATTACAAAAATTACCTGAGGAAAATGATAGCAGGAAAGGAACTTTCACAGTTCCCGGTGCTGAAGGAACATTCAACCTCAAGAATATCTCAGGCTGAACATACCATCATGATACTTTCTGATGAAATTATAGTAACAACAAAATAGCATCAGCAAACAGATCCAATGCGCCCTTTCAGTTGCGTCATTACTTCACCAAAAACCTCATTAATTCCACGCTCAGCATCTATAACTATTATTGGCGGCTGAGCGAAGTAATCATAATAACTGCTGACCGAGGCGAGGAATTTTTCGTTCTCGAACCCAGAAAACACACTTCGCCGTGAAATCCTGTTTATGGCAGTTTCAGGACTTATCTTCAAATAAAACGTTATTTCTGGTCTCACCGTTATAATTTTGGAAACCTCTTCCATCCACCGGATAGTTTTTTCCCTACTTCCAAACGCGCTCTCGATCACAGGCCCCTGATAACAATATGATGATAGGATGTACCGATCGCAGATAACCGTCTTTCCTTCACCAATTTGCTTCCCAATTTCGTACTGATGCCTGAACCTGTCAAGAGTAAACTGAAAGAAGAGATGTATGCCATCTTCCGTTTCACGGCTTTTCTCTTCATTCTTAGCCGTCTTGAAACTATCCGTAGGTTCTCTTGTAAGATATGTGTCGAAGCCTGTTTCCTTTAGTTGTGCAT
>JAVYSB010000003.1:112190-135412 GCA_038729425.1 Thermoplasmataceae archaeon
GTAAACTGAAAGAAGAGATGTATGCCATCTTCCGTTTCACGGCTTTTCTCTTCATTCTTAGCCGTCTTGAAACTATCCGTAGGTTCTCTTGTAAGATATGTGTCGAAGCCTGTTTCCTTTAGTTGTGCATTCAGCATTCTGGATATGGTCGTCTTTCCAGATCCATCAATCCCCTCTATAGCTACAAACAATCCCTATCATGGGGAGAACAGCAAATTATTAAAAAAAGGTTGCCAGATCAAGCATGTCTCTCTATCATATTCAAATACAGATATAGGATTACTTGCACATGGTACTGTATGCAAAGGACATCATGAAAAACTACACGAAGACCTTTCCACCCACGACACTGGCATTTGAAGGTGCAAAGGTTATGCAACAGGATCGCGTGGGTTTCATAGTGGTAGAAGACAAGGATGGCAAACCTGCCGGCATCGTTACTGAATGGGATTATATTAGCAAGATCGTTGCCGCAGAAAAGGACCCAAAAAAAGTCACCATTGGAGAAATCATGAACGTCGGCATTATCAGCGTGGAAGCTAACACCCCAACTGAAAAGGTCACTGTCATCATGGGTAAGCACCTAATCAGGAGAATACCGGTGTTTGAAAACGGAAAGATGATCGGAGTCATCACCTCTAGGGATATAATAAGAATTTTCAAGGACTACATGGACAGTATATCGGAGATAATTGCCAGATTTGGAAATTTCTGAACTATAATTCATGAAGTATGGAAACAGTGTAATACTGGCATCGAGTTTAGGATCGTTCCTTTCTGTAGTAAATTCCACCTCTCTCCTGATAGCCATACCAACCATAATGGTAGACCTAGATACTTCGTTCTTTATGGTTCTCTGGATTCTGATTTCATATTCCTTGACCTTAACCGTTTTTTCTCCCATATTTGGAAAATATTCTGACAGGATCGGGAGGAAGAAACTCTATAGTTCTGGCTATATTTTCTTTTTTGTTGGGTCCATAATAGCTGGTTCTAGCCCGAATTCTAACATCCTCGTAATATCCAGGGCTATACAGGGAGTTGGAGGAGCCCTCCTTTTCTCTAACAGCCTTGCCATAATAACGGACACTTTCAAGGCAATAGACCTGAAAAGAGCTATAGCGATTAATGCCGCGGTTATAGGGTTTGGTACGGCTGTTGGCCCAATAGTTGGCGGCCTGTTAACTGTCCTGAACTGGAGATCAATATTCTTCTTCAACGCCCCCATCGCTCTGATTGGTTACGTTGTATCCTGGCGATACCTTAAAGAGATTAGCAGGGAGCATGAATCCAGAAGATTCGACTATGGAGGTGCTGCTCTTTTTTCCGCCTTCATGGTACTGGTGATTGTTCCTGTTAGCATGGGCCCATTCATTGGCTGGACTGACCCGCCAATACCAATAATGCTGGTCCTTTCGGTTGTTTCCTTGCTGGTATTCGCCGTAATTGAAGGACGAACCGAAGATTCCATGATAAGCACAGAGCTGTTCCGCAATAGAATATTTTCTTATGCTGCTTTATCTACCCTTTTGAATTCAGTTTCCCGATATTCTCTCATATTCATACTTATTCTTTATCTGCAAGGACCAGCTGGCTTTTCTCCAATGATAACCGGTTTCCTAATGATCCCTTACGCTGGTTCAATGGGCGCAATGAGTTACTATTCCAGTTTACTTATGGATCACGCCAGCGGGAAATTACTTCAGGTTGCTGGGCTCCTCCTTGTTTCAGTTGGGGCTTTCCTTTTTACCTTCAGTATTTCAGTGTTCAATTATATCCCCATTGCCATTCTGATGATAGTCACTGGACTGGGCATAGGTATATTCTATACTCCGAACAATTCAGCTCTGATGCTTTCTGTCAGGCCTGGAAACAGAGGAGTGGCTGCTGCAATCAGAACACTTTTTCTCAATATGGGTTCAGTGATTGGGATGACGATGGTTTTTACTGTAGTGGCCAGCTTCGTTTCAATGCAAACGGTAGGAGACATTTTCCTGGGAACCTTGATCACGGGTATCCGTGTCCCTACATCCGCGTTCACCGAGGGTCTGGTTATCGCCTTTGTTGTATCTGGGCTATTCAGCCTCATCGCCGTTCCCCTGATCGTGAAAAAAGCAAGGCAGTCCTCCTGAACAGATCATATTGTTGCTGCTAAAGAAGCGGGAATTCGCCGGTTATCTCATCAAGCCTGTCACTTTCAAATGGGCCAATGCCAAGGCAGGTGACCGTACCAGGAGGGACCTGGGTCAGACCTGCATCGATTATAATTGAGTTGGTGATCCCCAATTTGTCTGCGCGTTCTTTGAGCATATAGATCGTGTCGAGATCATTGACTCTTATGACAACTTTCTTCTGCCCGAACCTTGTCCATTCCTTGAAGCGTTTTTTGTCGTGCTTCTCAGCCTGCAGAGCACAGGAAACAGCAGCGTGGGCCACCTGCGCTGCCATTTTACCTTTTCCTAAATCAATGTCTTTCCTGTAGGCTATCACCATTTTAACTTCACTTACCATGGAACGTCCTTCATGTGCATTCTGTAGGCAATAATATTAATTCCTCTATGCAGCGGAGGAGTCAGGATAATTACTGTCAAAGCTCCGACGATGTTGCCGTAGTAAGCCATGAAAAAGCCACGGCTAAAAATAAAGAGAAAAAGCAGTGCCATGAGCACAAAAGGCAACTGGTCTAGCAGAGATGCGTTCTGGCCTCTCTTGATATTTAACCTTCTCTTAGTGAAAGACCCAAAAAGATCTCCGGCAAGAGAACCAATGGACATGAAAATCATTGGAAATATAGCAGATAAGAGCGATGGTGCAAAATTTCCGAACCCGGGGAACAAATAGTGTATTATAATGTAGAGGATAATACCAAGAATAACGCCTCCGAGAATCCCTCCGAGAAACCCGCTCCAGCTTTTGCCGTCTCCGAGTATCCTCCTCCCGTCCACGAAATTCTTTCCCCCATCCATTATCCAATGACCACCAAAAATAACAGCGCCCGGGTTAGCCGCATATGCGGGAATAAAGAATATGATTGACTGCAAGATTTCGATGGGAATACTAGGCATACTCTTCTACCGCCTTCAAAATATCGGCTTTTGTAACAATCCCTTTCAACTCGCCGCCATCTATGATAAGAACAGCGCTGGAGAATTTAAGCATTGGATATATCATAGAAACTGGACTTGACTTGTCTACTTGTGGAAGTATACTTCCCATTACTTTCTTTACAAGCAGGTTTTTTAAAGATTCAATGGAAGATCCCTTAATGAGCATGTCATTCACGTCCGATTCAGTAATAGTGCCAACTGTCTTCCCGTCATGCGTGATCACCGGCAGCTGGGAGTAGCCCTTCTGCCTCATTATGTTAAGAGCGGAGATGATAGAATCGGTGGGGAAACAGGTGACTGGATTCTTCGTCATTATGTTCTCGACAGTGAGGTCTATATTCCTGGCCCTCTGTCCTGAACGGTTCAAGTAGTCGAAAATCTTCCTTACCTTGTCATAGGCAGGGTTTATGCTACCTTTTTCCAGTCTTGCTATGTAAGATTGGCTCACACCGCTGACTCTTGCAAGTTCTTTCTGGCTTATCCCAAGGTTTTTCCTCATTTTCCTCAGATCATCGATTGATGGTAGCATCGATGGGTAATATTTTCTACATAAATAATATTACTGTTAATCATTAATATGTAATCGAGGTTTTCAGTTAAGCTAAAAACGTGAGAATAGGCAGTGTCATCCTAAAGATTACGATTGTCTAGAGTTAGCAAATTCTATATAGAGAGGTACCGTTACCATCCCATTGTCTGCATTCGGTGAATTTGTAATAAAAAACAATCGTGTCATGGCACCGGTTATCTCGATTCTAGTCTCAGTGGTACTGGTTTTTGGATCACTTTTTGTCTCTTCCATCCTCGTGCTGTTTGTACCCATAGCAACTTTCATCGTTATGCACTACAGTAAGCTCTATCGTATCTGGCCCACCAGAATACTTGGGAGCTTGGTTATTTTCTTGGTTGTTTCTGTATCCGCGGGCGCTATTTTTGCAAATGCGACTTTTGGACTAAGCCAGGCTCCCGTCGCAGACACAACATCGATTGGCACTATAACCACCTATGTAACTCCCTTCGCGGGCGTCAGTCCGTCCCACAACTTCACCATGGTTTATGATACTAGCTCTAGCGTAGATGTAAACCTGCTGAATCCAATGATCAATATAACAGATGGAAGCACCAGAACCGTCATTCTTAAAAACCAGATTAATGTCTATAGCAGTATGGCAGGTTCAACCCACGAATATATGTTCTCGTATATAGATACCAGTCTGACTCAGGGCATCTATACCTATAACTTCTCCCTCAACAATACGCTGTATATTTCCAATGGACAAGGACCATTATACACGAATCAATTTAGATATTTCGAGGCAATAACGCCAGAATATGTGATCAGTTATATGGTCATCTTTGAAATCGTCTTTCTCATTGGAGTATTTCTAGGGAGAAGTATAGCGAACAGCAAAAGATTTGACCCCAAGAAAAATGATAAATAATATATATAGAATTCCACTTTGTTATATATGAATTCTACCATAAGGAAAATTCAACTGACTGGCGGCTCAACCTATATCGTATCACTACCCTCTGCGTGGATTAAAGATAATCGTTTGTCGAAAGGCAGCGAGGTTCGTATAGAGTATCTTAATGGCGACATTATAGTTTCCTCGAACGGTTCAGCGAAAAAGGAAAATACCAAGATGCTCAGGATTACCGGAAAAGTGGATCTTACCGCGCTTGATCGAACGCTCACATCTCTATATATAGCTAATTTTGACACTATTATAGTCAAAAACACAGGACATATGGAGCCCACACTCCGGGATGAAATAAGGCGCTTTTCAAAGCTCGTGATGGGTGTCGAGATTTTCGAAGAATCCTCAGATACGATAGTTCTGCAAAATGTCCTTGATTCTTCTTCGTTCCCAATTCCCAACGCCATAAGAAGAATGTCCCTTAACGTGACAATGATGATAGCTGATGTCATTGAGGCAATAAAGCGAAAAGACGAGGATCTTTTCAGAAATATAATAGACAGAGACGATGATGTTGACAGATACCAGTGGTATATATATCGCGAAGTCAGAAAAAATGGCAGTGATCGAGATTTCGCCATATTCTACCTCATCGTGTCAAGAATTCTTGAAAGGATCGCGGATCATGCGGTCAACATATGCAAATTGTGGTTGGAAAACAGAAGCGAACACGCTGTGAACGCCATGGGTATTCTGGACGCACTGGAATCTTCGTTCAAGCTGTACCAGGAGTCCATGGAAGCTTTCTATTCGAGAAACTATGCCGTTCTGAACACAATCATTGGAAAAAAGACAGAGATTTTGAACCTCAAGAGAGAAAAGCTCAACTCTTTCAAATCCGAGGAAAATGTTGCCTTTCTCGCGACTTCTGTTGAAGAAGTTTCAAGGATCGGGCAGTATGCCACAGACATAGCGGAACTTGCAATGGATATGATTCTTTCTGACAAGATCGAGATCACGATCTAAAGATCGATCTTCTCTATCCTCATATTTGTGGTATCACCTGCGAGATAGGCTGCCTTTGTTTCCAAGTCATGGTTAAAGATGCAGACCGCATGATCCCTTATAGCTTTGCTGATGAGCTTCTTCTTCCAATAAAAAGTCTCCACAGGATAATTGTCTATTGCCGTTATATAAGGAAGACGAAGGTGAAAAGCTGATGGTATAAGGTCCCCGAAATATATCAATTCCTCAGAACCCGATCTGTATACTATGACCTGATGACCGCGGGTATGCCCACCGGTTTTAATTACGGAAAGCCCATCCTTGATTTTGATCGATCCCTCTACTGCCCTGATCCTCTGCTTTCCGCTTCTCTTTGGGTACCCCCTGTAATTATTCTTTGTAAGTTCATTGGGATGTCTCATCCCGCTTAACTCTTCCCTTTGCGCCACTATTGTAGCGTTTGGGAATTCAGGGAAACCGGACTCGCTGAATGAATGTCCCATATGATCAAAATGGAGATGGGAGTGGACCACAAAATTCAGGTTCTTAGGCTCAACAGACTCAGATACCTGTTCCAAGAAATTGGCCGATTCCTCTACCTCGAATATTTTCCTGAATTTTTCATCCTGCATCTTTCCTATGCCGGAATCTATCATAGCACTGTATGATCGGTTAGTTATCAGCGGGATATTCAGCGCCAATTTGACCCTTGAATTCTGGTTCGCGGTCGTGAACCGAGACCAGATCGGCTTGGGAACTATTCCGAAAATGGCTCCTGTATCCAGCGTAAAGTATCCATCTGATAAAATCCTGACTTCGGATAGCAGAGACATAGGTATGCATCACCGTTTTATTGAAAAACGTAGTGGTCATATTCAGTATACACATGAATCTGCACTGTGACTTGTGGGAAATACTTATATATAGTTAAATCAGTTAAGCGATTGGATGGACGTAGAAAGACAGGGAAACATTGCAATTGGCATTGGAGTCGCCATAGTGCTGATGTTTTTCCTAGGCCTGTACAATCTTCTCTTTGCCATACTGGCCGGTATACTGGCCGGTCTTGCCTCGAGAGGATCTGCCAGGGGTACTATTGGAGCCTTTGTAGGATCAGCAATAATCTCGTTTCTGGTGGTCTTCTTGTCTCTTTACGAATTCACACTGACCAAGGATATTTTTGCCAATTATCTTGGAAGCGGTATTTTTGTTGGCCAGTTTACGGCTTTGCTTTCCTACTACAATGGAATGCCTATTGTTCATGCATCAGTATCAGCCTTGGCGAACCAAATAATACCTGCAACAGCCGGCGGTTTCATCGGCGGAGCACTCATTAGCAAACGATATTTAACCAGTGAGAGAACGGCTTCTGAAGCAGCCCCTGCCAAGCCTGTACCATCAAAACCTGCCCCTGCTCCTTCCAAAACAGAGCCCAACAACTCAGATATTGACAAGCAATTACAGAGGCTGAAGAAGATGCATGAGTCAGGCACAATTTCGGACGAGGAATATGAAAACCTCAAAAAAAGATTCACCAGCCATTAAATTCCAAAAAGATGATAATCTATGGTAAAGCTCTTTGGTTCAAAGAACAATAAGAAAAACAGACTCAGGGAAGAAGTAAGGACAAAGATAGAAGTAATCACGATAGGTGATACCCCGCCAATCGTTGAAGCAAGAAAGTTGATAGGAGAAAACAAGACCAGAGATGCCGTAATAGGCGCTTTCAATGCGGTTAAGGCCGACTACATCAGGTTTTTCGGGTTAAAAAACAACGGAAAAGAAACTGCAAGGAGATTCCTTGTAAGGTCATTCAAGGATCTGGGTGTTGAAGTCCCTGAAGAAGCCATGCTTGACAGTGTTGTTTTTCTTGACTTTGTAAAGACTCCCCCACAGAACCTTCCAAAGGATTATGATAACAGATATACTGTCTTGAAGAAAATCACGGCTCTGTGCCTCAATTACTATGAAAGAGCTAAATTTGCAGATCCAAATTTCGTTGACGATGGGAAGGTCCTGGACAAACTAGAGGACATATACACTTATATGGACATAACAAAACTTTACTTTCCATATGGAAAAGTTGCAGCAAGGGTTGAAACCGAAGGACAGGAACAGCCTGTTGAGTCAGCCCTTATCGATAAATCATCTCCGTCACCAGCAGAAGGCTTGGAAGCCGACGAGGACATGATAAATGAAATGTTTAAATCGGGAATAATCAACGAGGATGAATACAATAACCTGCTGTCAAAGGTAAGCAACAGGGAACCAAAAACCGACGAAAACAGTCAGTCCTCGTGAGCAATTTTCCTCATTTTGTTCCCCTTTTCTGAAACGTCCCTAATTATGGCCTGATCCTCCAGGTTGCTGGTATCTCCACTACTCTCCCCAATGAAGGCTTTCTTTAGTATTCTACGCATTATCTTACCGTTTCTTGTCTTCGGAAGTTTATACAGATGAACAATATACTTCGGAGAAAACGACTTTCCTAGCCCATCTTCAATGTTTTTCCTTATCAATAACCTAGTCTCATCGCTATCGATTCCCTGGTAAAAAATGCATATGGATTCTCCCTTTATCTCATCCGGTATTCCAGCAGCGGCGCATTCTATAACTCCATGAGCCCTCATCGCGATGTTCTCTATTTCATTTGGTCCGACCCTCTTTCCTGAAACCTTAATCACTTCGTCCGATCGTCCGTAGAGATAGAAATACCCCTCCCTATCCATCTCTGCCCAGTCTCCTTGCGACCATGAATCCCCAAATTTGTCCCAGTATGCTTCCTTGTATTTTTCTGGATCTTTCCAGATCCCCCTTGTCATTGATGGGGAATGTTTTTTTGAGACCAAGAAACCCACCTCATTATATATTTCCAGACCGGCTTCGTTAAATACGGATACATTCATCCCGAGTCCCCGGTAAAGACATCTTGGCTTCAGGGGAATTGCTGGCGTTGAGGCGAGAAAGCATCCTATGATGTCCGTTCCTCCAGACACATTTGAAATTGGGGTCCTGGCCTTACCAATTCGATCAAATAGCCACATCCAGGATTCCTCATCCCAAGGCTCCCCAGTTGAACCGAACACCCTAATTCCTGTCATCGGCGTCTTTATGCCCTGATGCTTCAAAAGTCTAACATACGTTGGTGAAAGCCCCAGAAGAGTTATTCCGTTTTTCTCGACGAGTGACCATACCCTTGTTATGTCGGGATAGTCTACTGCACCATCATAAAGAAATATCGTTCCTCCAAGTGCATTGGATCCAATTATGGCCCAGGGGCCCATCATCCAGCCTAGGTCAGTGATCCAGAAGAGCCTGTCACCTGCCTTGAAGTCCATATAGTACTTGACCTCCTTCACTATGTTTATGAGGCTCCCCCCATGCACATGCACAGTTCCCTTGGGCTTACCGGTTGTGCCGGATGTGTACAGCATAATGGCAGGATCTTCGCTTTCTGTGTCAACACTCTTGATGTATTCGCCTGATGAAATGAGATCGTAGAAATCGTATTCATTCCTCGACTCTCCCTTAAGGTTCAGCACTATGAGTGTCAGGTTATCAATCGTTCTGACTTTCTCTATAATGTTGATCTCCTTTCCCTTTCTGGTGGTAGTAGAAACAGTGAAAAGAACCTTTATCCCTGCATCTTCAACCCTGGATTTCACAGCTTCAGTACCATATCCTGAGAACATCGGGACCGCTATTGCCCCCATTCTCATTATGGCATAAAGAGAAATTACACTCTCCTTTATGAGAGGCATGTAGATACCGACCCTGTCTCCCCCGTGGACCCCAATCTTCTTCAATGAGCCTGCAAGTTTTCCGGTCATGTCGTTAAGCTGTGAAAAGGAAATAGTCCCGCTTTCTCCCAGTTCAGTTTCATATGCAATAGCCGCGTTCTCGCTTTGCCAGTATTTTTCCACGCAATTTCTAGTGATATTTATGCCACCGCCAGGAAACCATCTTGTCCACATTTTTCCCATGGAGTCGTCAGTGACCCTGATGTATGGGCGTGTGAACTCAATATTACAATCGTCAATAACTGCTTTCCAGAACCACTCTGGATCGTTATCCGCCCTGTCGTAAAGTTCCTTGATGCTGGTGATATTGTGCTTCGCAGCCAGTTTCATCAAGTTTGTGTTCCTTACGGTTTCCTCGTCCGGGTTGTAAACGTACTCGCTCATCAGTAGCGCCTATGTAATAAAATGCTATTATTCTTTTCTTTTCCGCAATAATTATCAGTACCGTTTGATAGAAAAAAATGTTACACTTGCTTTCAGCTTTTTCCTTTAAACCAGCGTCCCAAACTTCTCACTTTTTCAGTTACCCCCGATAGCTTCTCAGTTCTTAACAAATCCAGTCTCTGGTGCTTGATAAAACAGCCCCCTTATAAAGCGTTTGTTTTCAAGTGAATTGTGTTTCGCCGGCAATCAGGGAGAATAGCATTTCTTCGGAAATTTTAAAATACAATTCCATGGATATCCGTGTGGTAATTTGAACGGAAGTATATATGAAAGAGAGCTGGCAACACTATTAGCTGGAAATCCAACGTACATCCATAAATTGTACCGGAGCTCTGGTGAAGAGTCGATCTCCATAATGCAGACTCTCGAGAACAGGCCGTTTTATGTTACACGAGCAGCTGGATCGCTCGGTGCGGATCTTATAGCCCTCAGGAATGACCTGTCCATGGTCATTGAGGTGAAGTCATCAGTGAAGCCCGTACTGATGTTTACCGAAGCCTCTGGCCAGCGCCAGGAGCAGGCTGAAAGATTGCAGGAAAAATGCTCAAGATCTGGATTGTTCATCACATATGCGTTCCGTCTCAAGAATCACCATGGTGACCCATGGAGACTATTTTCAATACCAGGTGACCCAAAAGGTAATCTGAGATTTATCTATGGAATATTACCGAAAGTTCAAAAAACAAGAGAAGGGAATTTCGCCCTTCACTGGGAAGAAGGAATACCCCTCACAAAATTTGTGGAATATATAAATCAAAAAATATAGGGATTACAGAGATTGCTTTATTGACTTCTCTAGGGCTTCTATTCCCATTTCAATCTGAATTTTGTTCACGTTAAGAGCAGGGATAAGTCTCATTGCACTAACACCAGTAGAGAGAAGGAGCAGTCCGTTCCTGTAACTTGCCAGTTCCACCTTGTCCCTGAGCTTAGTATCGGGTTCCTTGGTCCTCTGATCCTTGACGAAGTCAATGGCTAGCATCAGACCGAGACCCCTTACATCACCTATTTGCGGATACTTGTCTTTGAGATCCAGAAGTCTCTTCTTCATGTATTCCCCCTGTATCTTTGCGTTTTCAACGGCTCTCTCCTTCTGCATCGCTTCTACAGTGGCTATGCATGATACCGATGCCAGGATATTACCGCCGAAGGTATTAGAATGCAATCCCTGCTGGGGGAAATCCAGATCGGCCCTCACGACAGAAGCTCCCATTGGTATACCGGATGCTATGGCTTTTGCAAGAGATATGATATCTGGTTCAACCCCGAAATGCTCAGAGGCAAACATCTTACCTGTTCGACCGAATCCGGATTGAACTTCATCCATTATTATTAGTATTCCATGCTCATCTGCCAATTTTTTCAGTTTCTTGTGAAAATTCATTGGTGGAACAATGTAACCGCCTTCCCCCTGAATAGGCTCCACAAGGAATGCAGCGATGTCTTCAGGCGGAAACTGCATCTTGAAAATGTACGTTTCAATGAAATCCAGAACCCTGTTGGTTAGTTCGTCAGGACTCTCATAACCATCAATTCCGAATGGGTTCCTGTATGGGTTTGGAAATGGCACGTGCGTAACACCAGCCATCCATGGGAAAAGACCCTTGTGTTGTGTGGACTTTGAGGCCGTGAAAGCAAGCGCTCCCTGAGTTCTTCCGTGAAACCCACCGATAAACGCGATAAATTGCTGCTTTCCTCTGTGGATCTTGGCAAGTTTGAGGGATGCCTCATTTGCCTCTGCTCCGCTGTTGGAAAAGAATACTTTCTTGTCGAATTTACCAGGGGTTATTTCTGTGAGCAATTTTGCTGCATCTACCTGTTCCCGGTAATAGTAGTCCGTGCCAGCAAAATGCCACATCTTGTATAGCTGCTGGGCAACCTTCTCCGTGATATACGGATGAACATGACCCATGTTCGTTACACTGATTCCGCTGGCAAAGTCCAGGAATACATTACCGTCTACATCCTCTACAAAAAGTCCACTGCCTCTCTTTCCCACGACCGGAAGTGATTTAGTGCTGGTTACAAGATATTTTGAGTCTAACTCGATGATCTTTCTCGCCTCCGGGCCCGGAAGCTCAGTTTTTATTGAGATTCTGGTCATTTTTTCCGATACGTTTTTTCCAGATTCTGTTAATGTGTCCATGGTTGTTTATCTTATGCATTAATATATTTTTAACTGAATGAAAAACGCATTAGATATACGAATATCGTAATGATAAAGCTGACCTTACATTTTTGTGATTCGCCAGGGTAAGGTATTTAATGGATATGATCTTACACGACAGGAGAGAAAAATGGATTCTGCCGACCGGAAAATGAGGGTCAATTTCCTTCGGGATGAACTGAGCGATATGGTGTTCTATACAAGACTTGCAAGGACAATAAAGGATCCGCAGTTCAGCGACAGCCTTCTCCGGTTATCGGAAATAGAGAGAAAACATGCTGAATTCTGGAAATCATCCCTAGAGGATAAGGGAGTATCTGCTAAAAATATTGGTCCAAGGAATTTAAAGATTGTGTTCATGCTTCTCCTCAGGTGGTTCGTAGGAAGTAACTTAGCCATAAAGTTGGTAGAATATGGGGAAGCAGGATCCATATTAAGATACACAGAATATATGAACGGCACAAAGGAAACTCCTGAGTTCAAAGAAAAACTCGACAGGATAATCGAAGATGAGATTGAACATGAAGAAACATTCAGGAACCAGCTAGTTGAGATTGATCAAAAGCTTGAGTGGAACCGGAATGTCATATACAGCATGAGTGATGGATTGGTCGAGGTTCTTGCTGCCCTCGCTGGATTATCTGTCGTCATAACGGATCACATCTACGTGGCCATCAGCGGTGTCGTAGTTGGGCTTGGGGGCGCTATGAGCATGACGCTGGGTGCCTACCTTTCAAAGAAAAATGAAGTGGACTATAGCGTTACCCAACTGAAGAAAAACCACAACGGAAACGGCGGAGCAGGTACCGCGGAAACCAAGAAGATCAACATGGGAACCACGGAAACCATCAGAATTACGGCCCTGACGTACGTCATAGGAGCTGCAATTCCAATATTGCCCTTTGTTTTCCTGTCCGGGATGACGCCACTAATTATTGCTATACTTCTTGTTGGTGTAGTTCAGGGGGCTACCAATGCCATAGCCGCGATCTCGGTGAATAACAGAGCTCTGTATTCCGCAATTCGAGCGGCATTACTGTCTCTTCTGATCGCTGCAGGGACATTTGCTGTGGGCGAGTTGTTCCATCTGGTGTTTGGGATATCATTCGCATAGTGATGCCAAAAATGGCAGTGAATGATGAATGTACTGCCAAACTCCATCTTTAGAGCCTTAAGATGAACTTGATCGAAGGTGTTCACTGAGCGGGAAGGTGTAAGCGAAAAACCCTAAAATAAAGAATACTGCCATCATAAGGGAGAATACCGAGTTCCCCCCGCCGAAAAGGAACGCCAGCCCTGAAATTGCGGCCAGTACGACGAACGCAAACCCCGCCGAAGTCGTGACAACTGTCCCTCTGTGACCTGTACGGAGTGCAAGGAATACCAGTAGAACTCCAATAACTAATACTAGAACCCAAAAGAACATATGCCCAAGGGCAGGGCTACCTTGTCTGGCTTTCCAGAAAAGATAGCTTGAGGGGATTTGGCAGATTGGTATATAGATTAACTATCATGCCCAGGATGAATTATACCAGTAGCAGCGTGAACTGAACCATTATGAGCACTGGGAACATGGTAGCTTTTTCTGACTATCTGTCATAGTTAGATGATAATAATTCCAGATTAAACCTTTTCTAGAGGAGAATAGCCCTGCAAGGAGCACCATCTTCTCCCATACTGAGCGGGAGACAAATGAAATCGTATTTTCCAGGGGTCACATTTTTCAAGTAGAGCCCCTCCACGATTATGATTTCGTTCTTCATCAGTATCTTGTGGGTCACAGGTTCGCTGGATCCAAATTTTTCCACTGAAAGATAGTCAATTCCCACCAGATTTATTCTCTTTGAAGAAAGTTTTGTGGCTGCTTCTCTTGATAGGTAGGTGAAATCTTCATGAAATGAATCGTACAGATCGGAATTCTTGGTTTTGAACAGCACAACCTTTGTAATATCATCCGGGATGTCATCGGGTTCTATGCGATCCCCCTTGACCTGAATTACAGTTGCTTTTCCCATGAATTTGTTAAGATCGATTTCGTTTGCCTTCTTGCCGTCTGGGAGCATATGAAAAGGGGCGTCAAAGTGAGTTCCAGAATGTGTTTCCATTATGAGTCTCATTATGTGAACATGATCTTTCTCATGGGTGTAATACTCGTACTCCTCGTAAGGCGCATCGCCAGGATAAGTCAACATCCCTCTTTTGAGGGGCAGGCTGATGTCAATCATAAATATCTATGCTGGCATCGTACTTATTTCTTGCCGGCCTTTCTAATGGAGATCCGTCCCACGCTGTGCCCACATACTTCGCAGTTTTCTCTGTGAGATTTATAAGTCTTTCCGCAACCGGTGCATTTGAAGATCCATCTAACCCTTCTGCTAATGGGTTTCAGGTCGGAACCCTGGTATGGGATGTTAAGGGACCCTGCTACATTCTGGATCGCATAATCGTCGGTTATAATTCCACATTTCAGTTCATAGGCAGCTGCAAGCACAGCTATGTCCGTTTCACTGAGGACAGCAATGTCTCCGGTTGTTGCAGCTTCCTCGGTTACATATTTTCTGGAACTTTCACTGGCGTCATAAACCATTATTTCCGTAGAGATCGTGTCAATATGTGATCCAAGCTTCCCTCTTCGGATTTCTGTCAGAACCTGTGAAGGGAAAACAAGCCTCCTGTCCAGGAGGTTGAGCCTGCGTGACAATATCCCAGATGTGTCAACAACAAACCTCGTTTCTTCGTAAACGCCTGTGGGCTTTGTTTCTGACATTATAAGATTGTATCCTTGGGCTTCAGTACCTGAACGCAAATAAATTTAAGGTGCAGGGTCCCCTGTCGCGACTTGTGTTACCCGATCAACAGAGTGGGCGGGGTTTTGGGGAGCATACTAACAATGTGTGCAAGGCTAAGAGAAGGCTGTTACCACCCTCTCTTTCATTTTGGTTTGCATCTAGATCCAACAAGTCCTAAGCGAACCCAAGTGAAATTACGGCATCCCTTTACCATTGCTAAATTGAAATTCTAACCAGTGAGTTATAACGGACGGTAGATGATACACAATAAATCCCAGCCTGCATTCTGAACTCTTCCAAACTGTGCACTCACTCATTTTTATAGATTTCATCGTGGTTGTTTAGGCATATAGTATTGTGTATATACTGAATGTTTCACAGATTGGGAATACTTTGGTTCTTCCAACTATGGAACTCGGTCTTTCAACATTGAAGATGAAGAGACATGGCATTGATCAAAGCGCACAATGACCACGTTTACTTGGAATTTGTGGCTGGTGAAAACTCGCGAGTATCCATATAATATGCGTTTTGCATCTGATGTTTAACCTGTCATGAAGCCTGTCTTTCTGTATATTCAGACATGGGAGGTTGAATACAACATAACTTGCTGGAAACGTTAAATATACTCGGGCGAGTCAAAGTATCATGCCAAAGCTCATGAAGATAGCCAATAAGAATGACGTACCTGATGGTGAAGTCAAAGGATTTTCTCTCCAGGGAATCTCTATACTTATTGCCAACATCGGTGGGATATTCTACGCCATGGACTCCGTATGTCCCCATGCCCACGCTCCACTTGAGGATGGTGACATTAATGGAACCCACATAAGATGCCCCTGGCATGGATCAGAATTTGACCTTGAAACTGGCGCATGCACCAGTGGGCCCGCTGTTTTGAATCAAAGGGTATACAATGTAAGAATTGAGGAGGGTGCGATAAATATTGAGGTTGATCACCGATCCTAGGTCTTGCCTTTTGCCTGTTCTATAAGTATTCTCTTGATGATCTTTCCCGTCATACTCTTGGGCAGCTCACTCCTGAACTCGTAAAATAGCGGTCTCTGGTATTCCGCAAGATTTCCACTTAGATATTTTTTCAATCCCTTCAAGCAGGAGTCGGTACCGTCTTTGGATACAATGAATGCCTTAATCGCCTCTCCCCTGTTACCATCATTTATGCCTATAACTGCAGATTCCTTAACTTCTGGGTAACTGTTTATGACGGCTTCTATTTCGACTGGAAAAACCGGGATTGCGTTTGAAACTATCATATCTCTCATCTTCTCAACGATGGTATAAGATCCTTCAACATCACTAACCACATTGTCCCCAGTGTGGAACCACTCGCCGGAAAAGCGGTCCCGCTCACCAACTATGGTGAACAGATACTTTGTCGGAACCTGTGGTCCCTTCACCAGTAATTCGCCTTTGTCACCGAGTTTTATGTCCTCACTGGTCGTCTGGTCTACAATTCTGCATTTTGTCTCCTTGAAAGGTATCCCGATTATGGATGCGGACCTCTTGGTGTCGTCGATCCACCTATAATGAGTAACTCCCGTTGTTTCAGAAAAGCCATAAACCTGAAGTAGCTTCCCCTTCATTGTGTCAACAATGGTAGAGGAAAGATCCTCAGTCATGTTATCTGTGCCGTTTACATAAATTAGAATTCGCTTCAGATCCTTTCTGCAAGCCTGGTCAGACAAAAGTTTTGAATATACCCAAGGATGGGCTACTAGTATATCCACACCAATCTTTCTGCACATTTTTGAAACTGTTCTAGAGTCCCGGTTATCAAAGAACATCGTGCAAGCTCTTCCTGTTAGCATAGAAAGAAGGAATCCGAAAATATACCCATACGGAATCGAGAACGGGCTGATGCAAGCCACCACAGATTTTTTCCCCGTTATGGAAAATACTTCTGACACCTGTTTTAGAGCCCCCAGTATATTTGCATGCGTAAGAGAAACCGCCTGAAGACCGGGCAATTGTACTCCAGTGAGTTGGATAATCGCGACGTCCCTGCCCGGGTCTATAATACACCTTTCTCCAGAACCATTAAAAATGAAATCTGAGAATGGGTAAACGTTTCCGCCCCATTTTACCTGCCCCCACGTAGTGTCGAAATACGTTATACGCGTTGCCTTACCAAATGGCATAAAGTCCTGTACCCTTGTTACCATCACAAACATCCTGCTGTTTAGGGAGTTCCTCAGCAGGACATATCCTTTGGAATCCGTGATGATTCCTTTTACCTCGAGTATTTCCAGTTTCCTCACGAAATCGGCAGCATTCTGGCCAGTGTTAAGCGGAACGACCACCGCACCAATTTTTAAAATGGCAAAGAAAGAGACTATGAACTGCGGTGAGTTCGGCAGAGACACTGCGATCCTGTCACCTTTCTGTATCTTGAACTTTGAAGAAAGTTCGGCAGCAAGGGAATCAACTGCAGAAATTACCTGAAAGTATGTTATCCTTCTACCGTAATATATTATCGCCGGGAACGATGCCCTAGATGGGATATTTTCAGATAAAATGTCGTACACATCCCTTTTTATTACCCGAGGAGAACTAAGCGGTATATCAGAAGATTCATCGACCGTTTCTCTCTCTGAATCCGGGATTTCAAGCACATGCATTGATTCTTTCTACTGTATTAATCTTTTTTCGACAAAAAGAGTTCGTTCATTGTCACGGGAATTATTGAGGCGAGATGGTTTATGTTATACCAAAGCCCATACTGAGAGTGTGCTACTTCTGAGGCTTGCTTCATTATGTAACAGCCCATGACCGATGCCCTGAAAGGATTTACTCCCTTAGAACAGAATCCTCCTATGACCCCCGCCAGCAGGTCTCCTGTGCCTCCCATCGTCATACGTGGATTTCCTCCCTGAACTACTATGGTGCGGCCTGGCGATGCAACGATATCTTCTTTGCCCTTGAGAACAACAACCATGTTGTTATCCACTGCGTATTTTACAGCATTCTCCTCAGTAGGATCCTTTCCAGTAAGGATACGAAATTCGTTCTTATTTGGCGTTATCACTAGATTCTGCCGTCCCGTAAATGAAGATTTAGCAAGGAGCTTTACTGCATCTGCATCCAACACAAGGGGAATATGTTTCAGTTCAAGTGCCAATTCAAGAACCCTTCCAGCCATCTCGCTGAGACCATTTCCAGATCCAGCAAGTATAGCAGTATTCTTCGATATCTGGCTGACAAGGTCATCCTGATCTTCTCCTATTATCCTAACAATGTATCCTGGATCATAAGACCCTATTATCTGGTAGTTCTGTGAAGAAGTAAATATCCTGACCAAGTCCACCCCGACACCATTTGCGCCTTCTGCGGCTATTACTGCCGAACCGTAGAATTCAAGCCCGCCCAGTATGGCGAGTGTACCATTCATTCCCTTGTGCGAATCAGGTTTTGGAAAAATGTAATAGATGAGGTCACCAGGTCCGGCGTACCTGAATACATCTGCAGGTATTCCTATATCAGCTACCTCAATTTTTCCGCTGTTTTTTGAGTTCATTCCATCTTTTGGCTGGCTGAATGTCACTGTGTATGTCGGTTTCACCGCCAGGTCACTCCCTATCCCGGAAGGAACATCAACAGATACAATGACCTTTCCGCTTGAATTAATCTTCCGAATGGCGACATCGTAGGGATACTTTGGAGTTCCTGCTATTCCAGTCCCAAGGAGGGCATCAATTACAATGTCGCTCTCACGGAGAACCTCGTCCAGGTTGGCCATGCTGACAATCTTCCCCTTAAATGATCTCATTGCCCTTCTAGCCTGCTTTGAAATGGTAGCAGATTTACCCTCAACCGCAATTGCCGTTACGTCATTATTCTGTGAAAGGCCTGTGGCTGCAACAAAACCATCTCCACCGTTGTTGCCCTTTCCGCACACCACTAAAATT
The DNA here is from genome assembly GCA_038729425.1 of Thermoplasmataceae archaeon. NCBI lineage: Archaea > Methanobacteriati > Thermoplasmatota > Thermoplasmata > Thermoplasmatales > Thermoplasmataceae > Thermoplasmataceae archaeon. The sequence continues at coordinate 130,850 of JAVYSB010000003.1, forward strand.
TTCCTGTTCGTGCCGTATGTTCTGGTTACGAACTGCGATACCGCTGTTCCGGCGTTTTTCATCAGGGTGAACAGATCTCCATAGAGATGTTCATAATTTATGTCAGCTCTCCTGAACTCCGAAGCTTCCATGGATATAGCATGGTTTAGATGTTCAAAAAGAATCTTACGACTTATGGTTCATTTAATGATTTTACCTGTTGCAATTCTCCACATGTAAAGATCGAGAATACCTGGCTCCATACCCATGCTTCTGGCAATATCCACTACAAGTTTCTCCGTATCCAAGTATCTTTGCCTACTGCCAACCTTAACGCTGATGCCGGGGTATTCAGCCCGCAGCATCTTCAATATGTGTTTGTCAAGTATGGCGAAATCATAAATTCCAATGTTTCTGAGGAAATGGGAAGCCTCCTTGTATCCAATGCCCTTAATATTTTGTACAAGGTAATCCCTAACATAGAGCCTGTCCGGATTGGCAATGAGATCTTTTATCTGATCTATGATCTCCCTTGCCTCCACTATATATCTGCTTCTGAGGTTATAAAATCTGTACTTCACGCCCTTGAGCCTATTCCTGAGATCCTCCTGGCTGTAATTCATAAAGCCGTCCAGACCAATTGCTTTCTGTGTTGCGACCCCCATTTCTGCGGACGTATTGGCGGTAAGTATACAGAAACACAACTCACCGAATATGAATTCCTTTGACGACTTTCCCGCTTCGCGGAATTCCATTGATCGTTGATTTATGAGTTCAGCATCAGGCGATGCCATGAGTTTCCTAACCATACCCGATATGCTTGTAGATCGCGGGAGATCCATCTTTGTGTCCCCTACGGCAGTCTGTCTTTCTAGCATTACAACCCACTCAGGCACTACGTGATATTTTCACATCAAAATTGTACTAGTTGTTTCCCATACTTGAGGAAACAACATATTACTGGTTAAAAATTATTTAAAGATATCGTAGATCTTCTTGGCTTTTTCGTATCTTTTGGACACTGCATGCCAGTTGACATTCTTCATGAATGCATCAAGGTAAGGAGCTCTCTTTGGTCCGTAGTCTGTGTAGTAAGCATGCTCATAGACGTCAAGAGCCATCAGTACGATCGCATTCCAGATACCGTTGGTGTTATGTACGTCCGCACCTATGTTTCTAAGCTTTCCCGTGTTTAGATCATACACAAGAAGGGACCATCCCCTGAAGCCCACGCCAGTCGCTTTAAAGTCTTCTACCCACTTCTCATAGCTTCCGAAATCCCTTTCAAGGTGCTTCTTGAGATCCTCCGGGATGTTCCCGTGATCCTTAGACAGGTTATCGAAATATAGTTCGTGCAATAGTGAACCGTCAAAATTGAATGTTTCCTCAAGCTTCAGTTCTCTGAATTCACTATAATTCTGGTTTGCCTTTGATCTGTCTGCTGTGGAGAGTTTCTCCCACACTTCATTAAGTTTGTTAACATATCCCTTGTAGTGCGTTTCAAAGTGGTATTCAATCTGCTGGTCAGAAATCCCGTCAAGTCCCTTTGGCTTGAATTTATCCTTTGCTTCCCATTTTTCAGCCATTTTGTCACCTGTTTATCATACTAACGTACCATAAATATTATTCGTTTCTGATGTGTGGCAGAAATCGAGAGGCCTGCTATTTTTCTGATTTTCTATATACAAATGACAGAATATAATAAGTACGAGGTAGTAATTGGCTAAATTCGTTTATTCCGGCTGGAGGAGATATCAAAATTATCCAAGCAAATGAAGCCATTTCTTTCACCGGGTGAGGCCAGGATCCTGGTCTCTCTTGTCTTGCAGAGCCAGTCCTCGAATTCCTCGTCATCAGATGTTCTTGTCCTTGTAATTTCACGGGCGCAGTCAGAGCAGTACATTCCCGAAAAAATAAGTCCGCCACAGATTATACAGTGTCGATTAGAATGCACATTAACTTCATCGAATCGGTATTAAAACATTTTTGTTAAGCGTCCTCGGCTCATGTTAATTTTATATACAGAACAACAGGCATATTATAAAGAGTGTTACAAAGTCAGACGGTGTTTGTTTTTTTAACAGACACAGAATATTTTTCATGATCGGCCCTTATTTAAAGGTCAGTCATCGCGGTAGAGGGTGTCAGCATCTTCTCCGCCTGTAAAAAATACGGACATTTCGGAGTAAATATCCTCGAATCCGAGAAGGTCGCGGGAAGACACTGGGAAGATTTTTGTTATCATGTCGCTAGACTTGAAGGCCTCCAGTATACCAGAGAAGTAGTCTCTGACCATCTCCTGCTTCTCCTCCATAAATGCTTCCTGAAGAACGTCGGGAGACTCCTCCCACCGTGAGATCCGTTCCATGGTTTCCTTGTCTACAAGGTCTGACTTGTTCATCACAAGTATCATGGGCTTGTAAAATCTTGACATGACGGAACCGTAAAGCATCTTCTGCGAAATATAACCGGAAGGACTCGAGGAAACGACAGAATCTGCTATGAATGCCAGCATCCCCTTGCCCATGGAGAGCCTGTCCACAAGCATGGTGCTGCCCTGCCTGAATGTGAAAAGTTCCATCTGTCCGGGGGTGTCAAATATGACGTAATAGTCCTGCAATTCCTTTAGCTGGGATTCGATCTTGTCTATATTCTCAAGGAGAAGATCGGCTGCGACAATCTGTGCCCCGTTGGGGCCAAGGGAGTACTGGCTCATTATGTCCTGGAGAGAGATGTATTCCCTCACGTCAATCTCAGCATTGTATGGCATGTATTCCGCCCCGGGATCGAGATTCACGGTTACGACGTCATATCCTTGCTGAATGAGCCATTCCTTAAATGACCCACAAAATGTTGATTTTCCGGTTCCGGCCGGCCCAGTAACAAATAGTGATCCGATCATTCTTCTTCGTCCTCCTCGAATTTTTCGAGCCCCCTGACCGTATTCTCTCCTTTTCCGAAGGTGCTCTCAATGTTGTCCACCATGTTCAATATCCTCATGTTAAGATAATCCGGAAGGTGAAAGTTCTTAGATATCTTAACAGTCTCATCCAGATATTTTACAATATTTCCCCTATGTATTGTGAGTATGAGGTTATTGCTCTTGCACTTCTGACACTTCCCCGAAAGAGGTACTCTTCTGTATTTTGCATTACATTTGGTGCACCTGAATTCCTGGGTGAAAAAGCCTCTGAAATTTCCAAATATATCAGGGAGAAAATGAGATGTCAGGACCCTTGCCGCGACATCATCGGCATCAACAGCCCTTATTAACTTTGCAAGTTCCAGCTGCCTCTCTATCTTGTCCTCCATTGTTCCAATAGTCTTGTAAGACGAAACCAATACGCCATCATTTATGCTTGCTGTATCAAAAGTGAAAGAGGAATTTCGGTAAGTCCCGGTCTCCTCAATTCTAACCTTCACCGTTTCCATGATCTTTTCTATCTTGGATGGAATTTCCCGTCTCTCCGTGGCTCTATAGAATTCAAGTGGATACATGGACAGCGTGTCCACATTCATCGCTTCCTTATCTACTTCATCTGGGTTCAACCGAACCGTGAGCACGAGGGGGGCGTCCATTAAACCTCCACGCGTCGATGGCAGATATTCCCTCGAGAAGTTTATGAACCCATCCATAAGGAGCATAATGCTGTCCTCATCACCATCACAGTTTCTTCTCTTTGCGGCATGGAAGAAGGGATGTGCATAACAGCCACTGGCATCAGTGAATCCTATGATCCTGCCAACTATGCCACCTGACGTATGTGGAGCCAAGCCTATTACCAGCTGGCCAATGAGGTCTCCTTCACTTCTGCACATATAGAAAGGCTCCACCTTGTAATAATTTATCAGGAGATCGTCAATGTATCTGGTTACCTTGAGCAGATAAGAAGCCGCATCACGGGGAATAATGATGTCCTGAGGAAAAATCTCGTTGAGATCCGTATCTTCGTATCCCAGATCGATGAGCCTATCTGAGGATATTGAAATCTCTGATCTTCTGAAGTGCGTCAACGGAATGTCCGTCATATCATACCTGCATGTCCCGTCTTTGTTCGTTGTAACACTGTTAAGGTATCTCAGTATGCCTTTCTCCATAGGTTCACATACCTTCCGAGATGACATCAGTTTCTTAACTCCCTTAAGATCGTGGATCCTTGCCAGGTCTGTCCCCGTCTGAATCATTGCACTGTCCACGATCTTCTGTATATTGACCTTGAGTTTCTTCGTGCTTCCTGGAATAGTGTGCGATCCACATTGCTCGCATACTGGTAACGGTGTCTCGTTGTTGCAGTTCGGGCATCGCCTAGCAAATATTTCAACCTCATAACCTTGAGCTGCCACATTGTTTGCCGTTACTATTGATCTTCTGTTCTGGCCGTAATTCTCGATTGGAAATAGGACATGGACCTTGGGTTTCATCTGTCTCTCGCCGGCCTTTTCTGGACGACCAAGCCGGGCCCCAACACGGGTTGGAGATCGCGGCTTAATTTCGAATCCCGCAAGGTAGTTTACCGCCGCCATGGTAGAAATCTCACCATGGTATTCCCTTAACTTGATAATGTTCCCGTTCGAAATATCGAA
>JAVYSB010000003.1:135511-137096 GCA_038729425.1 Thermoplasmataceae archaeon
ACCACACGACACAACGAGAGGATAATATTCTGCCAGTAAGAGTTTGTCTCCAGACTTTGTAAATTCTAAATTGATCCTGATAAATATCTCAGATAATTCGCGAGAATAGTTCATCTGCAATGATCCATCGACGATTGATGATCTTCCAATTTCCCCGATAAGCAACTTTAGGTCATCAACCGTTAGATCGTGCCAGAGGTAATCATATTCAGGGTGCAGTGGTATTCCGTGATCCCTAGCTATAGTTACAGCTTCGAACTGATCAGGAGTCGTAAACTGGTATCTTGCGAGTTCAGACTTCCCGTCGATATATTTTATCCACCATTCCCGCACAAATGGGGAAGGTTCCAACTGGCGGTTATTTTCCAGAAAGTCACCATAGGCTATCAGTATCTCTCCAATATCTGTTATGGACTCGATCCTATCCTTAACGGCTTTAGCGTCCTCAACTGTTCTTATTTTTCTCAGACATCCATCCAGAGTAAGAACAGTGGGGCCATCTATCGTATCACATGGCGTTATGGCTGCAGCTTTTCCCGGGAGCTCCAACTTTATCTGTGACCCCGTGGCAATGAAGCTGTCAAGTATGTACATTGTTGCAGGATGGATTGACGCTGCAGCGAGCCCAGAAAGTCTGGATCTTCCGTACCTTAGCCTGAATCCCCCCTGTGCGCCCGGGTGGCTGAAAACAGGCCTTCCAGCGATTATATCTTTAAGGAACTTCTCCGAGCTGTGCTTTTTTGAGAGCTCGGTTTCTCCTGACTCCTTTCCAATTCTGGAGAGGAATTCCCATTCACCTAGGCCCAACTGGCCGGTGTACTTGAGAACCTTCTTCGACTTCTGTATTAGGCCCTCGCAAAGCACAAGGCACATTCCTCCGCGTATCCGATTCGTCCTTACCCTTTGCATGTCCCTGTGCCCAGAAACCTCTTCCTCCTCACTCCCTTCTCCGTCGATGCAGACCGGGGAGTTCCGGATCACCATCCTTATTTCATCGGGTGATGGCAGGTACTGAAGATGCTTTAGTCGGTTATAACTCTGGACTTCCTCCACATACCTCTCTATTTCCTCATCCGTTGGTGCATATGATCCGATGCCAAGATCTCTTCTGACTACATCAGCTATCAGTACGCTGAGAGCCTGGGCAGTTCCCCCTGCCCCACGGATTGGTCCTGCATAATACACGGATACATAGTCACTCCCGTCTGGATTCTGTTCAATCGAAATATCCGCAATTCCTTCCAGAGGGGCAACGAGTATTCCTTCCGTAAGAATAGCCAGTCCCGTCCTTATGGCCTTGTCAAGCGCGACAATTTTTCCTTCCTTCTCGTATATCTTGGCGACCTTCCTGGAAATGTAGATGCTCATTTCCTCTCTAGTCATCTCGCCTGCTGCGGATCTAATATCGTCCCCGACGCCCTTTATCTTAATGAGTTCCTCTATCCTGTCTGCCATGTCAGACGCAAGCGGTATTTCCACTGCTTCTGTGACATCCTTTCCCAATGCTCTTATCTTCTTTGCAAGTCTGTAGCATTCCTCGACCTTAGAACGAATCATACCCTGGTAGCCTTCGATAGAGTAGCTG
>JAVYSB010000003.1:137191-215025 GCA_038729425.1 Thermoplasmataceae archaeon
ATGCTACCGACCGTGCCGAGTTTCTTTTCCAGAGCCTTCTTGACTAGGTGAACATGGACCTTCGATGGTGAAAGTGGCCGGGATTTGAATTCGCTGTGATACTGTGTCGCAACAAAATTATCTCTGTCAGCAAGTTCAAGAATTTCCATCCGAATGCCATCGTCGTCGACGCCTGAAAATGTCATTCCTGCATCGGTAAGCGCTTTGATATATGATGGATTGACCTCAAATCTGTGTCTGTGTCTTTCCACTATCTTGCTGGATCTGTAAATGTTCATTGCAAGGGTTCCCTCTTTTATGTGAACCTGCTTTCCTCCAAGTCGCATTGTACCTCCCATAGACTTAACGTTTGCCTGCTCAGGAAGTATGTCGATCACGGGATAAGCGGTATTGAGATCAAATTCAGTGCTGTTGGCCCTATCTAGCTTCAGCACGTCGCGGGAAAACTCTATTACTGCAACCTGAAACCCAAGGCATATCCCAAGGAAAGGTATGTTCCTCTCCCTTGCTATCCTGGCCGCAGCAACCTTTCCCTCAATTCCCCTGTATCCAAAACCGCCTGGTATCAGAATCCCATCAGCATCGTCAAATATAGAAGGGTTGCCCGGCACCTCATCCGAGTCGACCCACTTGAGATTGACACCAATGCCGGTGGTGCCGCAAACATGCGAGAATGCTTCCTTGTGACTTATATACGCGTCGTGAAGCTGAATGTATTTTCCAACAATAGCTATGGTAACTGTGCTTTTTGGATTTCTCAGATTTTCCTTGTAGGCCCTCCAGCTATCCTCCGCCGGGACAAGCTTTAGGGAAAGCCTCTCTGCCAGGTGTTTTACAAGACCTTGTTTTTCCATTAGTTCTGGCAGGAAATACACGTTTGAAACGTCTGAAACGCTAATGATCCCGGTTTCCGGAACGTCCGTAAAAAGTGAGAGTTTCTTTATTGTATCATTATGCAGTGGTTTCTTTGTCCGGCAAAAAAGCAGATCCGGTTGGATCCCTATTTCCCTCAACTCCTTCACGCTGTGCTGTGTGGGTTTTGTTTTCTGCTCTTCCACTGGACCAATAGCTGGTATGAGCGTAACATGTCCAAAAAGCACGGATCCCTCTGGTTCTTCCCGCTTCAGTTGCCTCAACGCTTCAAGAAACGGCATTGATTCTATATCTCCTACAGTTCCACCAACCTCGATCATTACGACGTCGAAATCTCCCGATGCCGCAACATGCCGGATTCTGCGCTTGATTTCATTTGTAATGTGCGGAATAATCTGAACAGTGCTTCCCAGATAGTCTCCCCTTCTCTCCTTCTGGATTACTTCCATATACGTTTTACCCGTTGTAATATTGTTATCCCCATTTAGATCCGTGTCAAGAAAGCGTTCGTAATTACCAAGGTCCAGATCAACTTCGCTTCCGTCATTAAGGACAAAGACCTCTCCGTGCTGATAAGGATTCATCGTGCCAGCATCATAGTTAAGGTAAGGATCAATTTTCATAGCAGTAACTTTCAGCCCGTTTGACTTCAATAAGTAAGAAAGACTGGAGGTAATCGTGCCCTTTCCGAGCCCTGAAAGGACACCGCCAGTAATTACAATATATCGCATTATAGATAAGAAACATGGGACTAATTAATTTTTTCTCGCGGCTTCCATCTGGATCTGTTACCTATTATGATTGGCACATTGCATTACAGGAGAGTATTTTCACGCATTCCTGAGCAACATGGCTACTCTGAAATTTTATCTAGGGAGGATCGTAGGACCCATTGGAAATCAGTATTGTTTATGATTAGGAAAGACGCAAAGGTTCTTTTCGCTTTAATGTATTTCTATTTGCAGGAACTTGTAAACCCCATCTGCCTGAGAGGGAAAACTCTAACATGCCTCAAAGAATTGAACTGACATTTGTGTACCTGAGAGAGGACGACCCGTCAAAATCCACTATGAAGAAACTGGAACGATTTCACCTTGCAAGGAGAATCAACGGCAGAAATTTTGGCAGGAAAGTGACGCTGACTCCATATGCGGGCTCATATATCAGAAGAAATGACTCTGAGCTTGTATCAAGGTACGGCCTATGTGTGATTGACGGATCGTGGGCAAAGATAGAGGGGATAAAGAAATATAAAATAGAAAACGGCAGAAGAATCCCTGCCTTGCTGGCTGCAAATCCTGTTAATTTTGGCAAGCTTGAGATACTCTCCTCTGTGGAGGCACTGGCCGCTGCGCTTTTTATAATTGGTAACACGAATATTGCAGAAACTATTCTGAATAAATTCAAATGGGGACCGAATTTTCTGGTTCTAAACAGAAACCCTCTCCATGAATACTCGGAATGTAAGTCAGATGATGAAGTAAAAAGTGTAGAGTTGGAGTATTTTGCAACAAAAGAGAGCAAGAAAACTGGTTGAATTCTGCGTCATGTTTTCTCCGCCCATTCACCATTTCTGAGTTCAAAAATGCCTGAACTATATTGCGAGATAATTTTCATTATGCCATTCCTGAATTCAATTGGAATGAGTTGACCCGGACTCTTTTCCACATCCAGAAGGTGAATGCCCGTAACGTGACTCTTTGTTGGATTGCCGTGCTCAATAACCAGTTTCCTCAAGTATGCCATTTCGTCAGTGTCGAGGCGCATCCTGACTGATTCTACACGCTCCCTGAGGTCATCATCAGAAATTTTGCCATAGCAAATGTCGGCAGGATCCCCACCAGCACTATGCACAAACATAAGAATTCCGAGACATTTTGAACATTTCCCGCAAGGAACTATTTTTCCATTTTCATAGTGACATGAATGACAAGATCTCTGCAGGGAAAAGAGTTCCGGATACCTGTTGACAAGTATCCTTTCAACAACATTGCCAAAAACTGGGTATACCACTGATGTCAGTACAGCATTTATGCCAATCTTTTTGAGATAATCACTCATAATACGGTTGAAGTCAGTACTCTGATCGAAAACACCAAAATAATGCTTCATACCGTGAAAATCTGGCATGTCCCTAGGATCATCAAACTCATCCCCGAGCAATATAGTGGATATGCCATGATTTATGACAATGGGTAGTAGGGAGAAGACGTAAACCGGAAATATGAACAGTTGAATAGGGTATGTGTCTGCCCATCTTGTGATTGCCATTTGGTCAAGGATCCTCACCCGCCTCTGCATGAACTTGTAAAAGCGATCCACGTTTGACCATACCTTTACGGTGTCCGGAAAGTGACTGGAGAAATAATCGTATGATGTCTTCGCCGTTATCCAATGTCCGCCGGATTCGTTGAAGAAGAAAGAGAAGACCCGTGAACCTATCTCCTTCATCATTCCGTAGCTGAGGAGGCTTTCCTTGCCACCGGAAGATAGTACTACCGCATTTCCAGGCACAGGGTGGACATCGTATCGCTTTCTGGTGGTGCCAGCAATGAGAACCGTTATGCCGTCTGCATTGTGTTCATTGATATCCTCTTCTCCGGGAATATATTCTTTCCGGATGAATTCATATCTCCTGCGGCATATTTTGTTTATGAATATTTCCCTTGCATTGACCTTGAGAAAGGTTTCCAGAAGGCTCCTGTCCTCTTCTGTTATGGGGAAGTCGAGGTGAAGTTCTCTGGCAAAATATGTGAAATTTATCGCAGGCATTGTGAGGATGAGCCCTGCAATTCTTTCATCCAATTTCATTGATTCTGAATACGTGAAAATAATGGTAAACGATTCCGTCAAATTGTCAGACGTAACTGAGATTTTGCCTCTTATGCTCTTACCTGTGATCTCAGGCCTAGAGATCGAGATACGGTCAAAACTTATTACCCTTTCAGCATAGCTCTCGGGCATCTATCTCGCCAGGATCCTTGATATTACCTTATCAGTAGATCCCAGTGGATCAAAAACCGGGATGCCATAACGCTTTTCCAGGCGTAATATTTCTTCTTCGACCTGAGAATCCGTCAGATTCTCCCTGTTCAAGGAAATTGCAATAACTTTTCTGTCTGAAAGAAGTTCCAGTATGGTTATGTATTTTGAAAGATCGGGAATAGGAAAACTCTCGAAGCCGTCAAAAAAGTGCCTTGCTGGTGCGTGTTGGAGAATTATAGCATCGGGTCTGCACGCCCCAATGATCTCAAAACTTCCTGGATAAGCTGGATGCAGGACTGACCCCTGCCCTTCAATAAACATAAATTCTGGTTTCTCCTTTCTCCAAGCTTCCAGAGTTACGCTTTCCAAGCCGCCTGGAATAAAATCATTTATCATTGAATCTACAACTACAGTATATGGGAAACCCTGCATCCAGGATGTCTGCCCAGTTCCGATCATAACTGACTTTCTCCCGATGGCGTTAAGCTGGTTGTTAAGTATAATGGCAGTGGTTCTTTTTCCTATTGCGCTGTCAGTGCCCAATACCGCGATCCTGAAAGCTGATACCTCTGAGATCCCTCCAGTGAATGGATCCTTGCGATCCCTGAACATTTTCCTTACGTCGATAATACTGGATTTTGATTCTCCAGCAATCTTGGAAAATTCAGCGTCATCCGATATGAACTCGTGAAGTCCAGACACCACATCCATCCCAGACCTAAGGGCTTCAGCAATAAATGGTCTGTATTCATTTGGAAGGAACCCCCCGTCGGTTGCAGCTCCAACTATGAGCGTATCTGCACCTGTCTTCCTAGCTTCAGTGAGGGTTGAGATTATGGGGATGCCGTTATTCCTGCCGGTAAGAACAGCCCCGGCATCCTTTCCTGCGTATTTAGAGTCGATGACCGATACGATCCTGTATCTTTTGCTATACCGAATGAGACCGTTTGCTGTTTTCCCGTAGGTGGTTGAATATACCCCCTCAGCCAGAATTACTGCGTTACCCATAGTCTGTTTCGTCCGGTTATCACCAACACACACTCGCTGTCTCTGCCACGCTTAGACATTATACGAACTGCCGCAGCAAGCGTCGAAGCTGAAGCGGGGAGAGCCTGGACACTCTCTGTCATTTCTATCGTCCTAGCATACCTTATCATTTCCTCATCCGTGACGTATTCTGCGTATCCTTTGCTCCTGTATATGGCATTAAGTGCCTTCTGGCCGTCAAACGCTTTATAGGAAATAAGCGGTTCGTTGACCGAACTTTCCCTCAGTATGGATGGGTTAAGGTCAACAACGCGTTTGATCTGCCTTTTCCATGAGTACACTATCGGGTTACCGTTAGCTGTGCTTGAAGCTATTAGGGCAGGAAGTGAATCTATGGATCCATGGTTGTACATTTTTACAAATCCGTTGAATACGCCAGACAGCGTAGTGCCGTTTCCTACCGGAATTGCAAGATACTTCGGAGAATGCCCCAGCTGTTGTACGATCTCGTAGGCGATTTTCTCATATCCCATTATATCCAGATCAGAATTAGCGGACCCTGGGCTCGAGTCATACCAAGCGTTGTCATTGGCCATGTCACGCATTGCTGATACAGTGTCTTCATATTTTCCTGAAAGCTCAAGTACTTCAGACCCGTTTGCGAGAATCTCACCCGCACGTTCGTGTGAATAATCCTGCGGCATTGCTACGACCGAATTCAACCCATAGAGTTTAGCATAATATGATATAGATGCTCCGTAGTTTCCACAGGTTGCCAGCGATATAGTTCTGTATCCCAGCCTCTTAGCCCTGAGCACATGCAACTTGGAAATCCTGTCTTTCTGCGAACCTGTTGCGTTTGCCCCTTCGAACTTGATAAAAAATTTCTTGAGGCGCAGGTTCCTCTCTAGGTTTACAGCCCTTAAGAAGGGCGTTGAACCTGGCGGTTCTTCCTCTTCACAAAACTCTTCCATTTTGTTTCACCAAGAACGTAAGTTCTTGTAATTGGGGTAGATACAGTGAGTATTTAAAGGTTTAGTGATAAATCACAGAAAAAATTTCGCTCGCCGGAGCTAAGTTTTAAAGGGGCTATATGTATACTACAATTAGTATATATGTGTAATAATATTCATATATTTATATTTCAATTATTTCCAGGTTCTGATCCCTGGCTATACTGGAAACCATTTCCCTGATGTTTGCTTTCATGCCCTTTCGATCCATGATAAACCCGGCACATTCTGGCGTCATGGATACAGCCTGCCTGATTATATCGGAATTTACTACTTCGCTCTGATATTTGGGAATCATATGCCCAATGTTGACATTATTTTCCAGCGCATAGGTTGTTATCTTAGGCATGTAGTGCCCCCCTCCAATACCTACGTAGTTCCTGAATTTGTTTCCCCGCCTTTGAAGAATCGAGTCACATACTGCTTTCAGCGCGCCACGATCTTCCCACTGATCCTTGGTCGTGCCAATCTCTACGAAATAATTCGGGGTTCTAATAAAAGGTCCGTGATGTGTTGCCTCAAAGGTCACGGAAAATGCGTTTCCTTTGTAGTTATTTCTTATATTCCTTAACGCTTCGGTCATTGCAATGGGATCTGTCATGGAGAGCATTCCCGGGGATCCACCGAGCTGTGCATCGCCGAAATTTCCTGTTGGATGGACGGTAAGTGACTTTATGTCGGCGGCCGAGGAATGTTTGGAAAGAATGATTATGCCGGTAGAATTTCCTGATCTCTTAGCATCTTCATCCATACCCTCATAATAGAGGTGTTTCTGTTCGATGAACTTGAGAAGGAAATCGCTCATTATAAATTCATCAGTTACGCTTTCTTTTGGCATAAAATTATAATTCCGAACCAGGAAATCGCCCATAGAAGAACTGGCCGGGTCCTCTTTCGAGGCAATGATCAGGGTCACAAGAGGATATGTACTTAACCTTAATATTTCTTGACTGTCTCCTTTGAAATACATAAAATACTCTGAAATTAAGACTAATGTACACTATTTTCCTTATTTACGAGGGTTGACTGTAAGTAGATTAAATAAAGTTCCTCTGGGCATTTTAATATTAACTAATCGACGAAAGGAGATGGTAATGTCCGCAACTATGGTTGTCGAGTTCACCGTATGGCTGAACTTTCAGGACCGGTCTACAGTTGTATATTCTCTCTGATTTTCATCTGGGCTATTTGCTCTATCAATTCTTACTCTGCTTTTTTAGAGAAACTACCTGTTCTATCTCTAATATTATCCATAAATTTTCAACCTGAATGATGTTGCAAGAGCAGAAAGGGCCTTTTTATTGACGGAATAGTAAAATAGGCCATGGAATATGCAGAACTGACTTGCTTTTCGGAGTCGCCACTGAAAAAGTTCATTATGCATTTATGATAACCACCTGATGGATCTGGACATTGCCTCCATGGAAGCAAAATGGAGAAAGGTGTGGGAAAATTCAGAGGTATATTCATACAAATTCAGGGAAGATTACAAAAAGAGAAAATTTTACTGGATTGATACGCCACCACCCACGGTAAGCGGGAAGATGCACATGGGGCATGCCTTTTCCTATACACATCAGGACATAATTGCAAGATACAGAAGAATGAAAGGATACACAGTCTTCTATCCGTGGGGATTTGACGACAATGGCCTCCCAACTGAGAGATTTACAGAAAAGACCATTGGCATGAGAGCTGAAAAAATGCCCCTTGGAGAGTTTATCGAAGCTGCAAAGAGGGTGAGTCTTGACTCTGAGAAGAGACTTCTGGATTCCTTCTCAAGGATCGGCCTTAGTGCCGATTTCAGGAACTATTATACTTCAGTTTCAGATGATTCCAAGAGAATTTCACAGAGAATGTTTCTTGACCTTGTAAAAAAAGGACGTTCCTATAGGAAAGAGGGTGCAATAATATACTGCACAACATGCCACACAGCAATATCGCAGATCGAAATGAAGGATGCTGAGGTAACGACCGATTTTGTCTATATAAGATTCAGAACCGATGCTGGACCCATGGTTGTCGCCACCACAAGACCTGAAATGTTGGCTTCATGTGTTGCGATATTCGTAAATCAAGCAGACGGAAGATTCTCTGCTTTCGTTGGAAAAGAAGCTACCGTGCCTTTATACGGCCAGAAAGTGAGAATTTACGCAGATGATGCTGTGGATATGAACAAAGGTACCGGTGCCGAAATGGTCTGCACTTTTGGGGACCAGAATGACCTTGAACTGTGGAAAAAATATAATTTCGGCCTCAGAATCATTGTGAGGAACGATGGCCGAATTGAAGATTCCGGGCTGCTTAATGGGCTAACAGTCCAGGAAGCAAGGAAGAAGATCATGGGCGTCCTGCAATCCGAGGGGCTGGTCGAGAAGATTGAACGGGTGAAGCATTCCGTCAACACCCATGAAAGATGCGGAACTCCAATTGAAATTTCCATCGGGAAGCAGTGGTTTGTGCGGTACCTGGACATGAAAGACCAGCTAATTGAAGCTGGCAGGAAGGTTAAATGGCACCCTGATCACATGAGAATCAGGTATGAGACGTGGGTAAACGGCCTGAAATGGGACTGGTGTATTTCAAGGCAGAGATTCTACGGTGTTCCGTTCCCCGTATGGTACTGCAAAAGGTGCGGCGAGACCATATTTGCCAATGAGGATATGCTACCAGTTGATCCTAGACTCGGATATTCCGGATTAAGATGCCATAAGTGTGGATCCGAAGACCTGCAGCCGGAGACCGACATAATGGATACATGGGCAACATCATCGCTCTCGCCAAGGCTTTCTACGGAGAAAGATGGTGTATTTGACATGATAGACGAAATGGACATAAGATTTCAGGGGCATGACATTATCACGGCCTGGGCCTTCACAACCATGGTCAGGTCTCTAATACATGACTCCAGAATACCCTGGAGCAACATCTATGTCAGCGGTAATGTAAATGACCCTTATGGACAGAAGATGAGCAAAAGTAAGGGAAATATCTCCGAGCCGGAAGATTTCATATCTCAATTCGGGGCAGATGCTGTAAGGTACTGGAGTTCGACGGCACTGCCGGGAGAAGATATTAAGATTAAGGAACAGGAATATGTAAGGGGGAAGAGAACGGTAATCAAGCTACACAATGCTACCAAGCTTGTCAGGATGCTGTCTGGAGAAATTGGCGGAACAGACTTTTCCTACCCAATATATCCGGTGAACCGGTGGATAATCTCGAAGATTTCAGATGTTGCGAAGAGTGTGGGGGATTATCTGAATCAATATGAGATCGCTAAGGCGAGGTCAATCTTGGACGATTTCTTCTGGAACGTATTCTGCGACAACTATCTTGAGATCATAAAGGGAAGACTAAATTCCATTACAAAGAATAATGGAGATATCCGTGAGATCGAGGATACTGTAAGGGTTGCAAGATATTCCATGTACGCAATCCTCAGGCTCTACGCACCTTTCATGCCTTACATCGCGGAAGAATCTTATCATGATCTTTCGGGACTACCGGAAGAAGTAAGCATTCACAACCAGTCCACCACGGATCTGGATCAATTGGAACCTTACCTTGATGAATCTGCAGAGTTTGATTACATTTCCGAAGTTTTGTCCAGGATAAGAGCCTTCAAGAGCTCTATGAAGCTTTCGCTTTCTGCGCCTCTTTCCCTAATCATACTTGGCGGAACAAGATCAACCATAGAGGCACACCAAGACATCATAAGAGATGTCATGAAGATCGACACTCTTAACGTCAAGGATTCTAACGAAATCACCGTTACCTTACCAGACTGATGGACGTGAATGATATACCGCCGTTACCAACCTATCAGGAAAAGCATAATAAGCGGTCCTTAGTTAACATGAACACCAATACCCAAGAATGCGGAGTATGAGGAATGAAGCTGCCAAATAGAAAGAGGATGCTGAAGATAGGGATTTCACTCCTGGTACTATCGATTGTTGTGTTTTCTGTCTCATCTTATTTTATAACGGACCATACGAGAAGCTACAATGAACAGCAAATTGCTGCGGGTGCGAGCAATCCATATCGCCTTTCCCTGGTCGGTGTTTCCCAGGGGGACGATCTGGAGTATTCCATTTCCGCGTCTGCACCCAGCGTAAACCTGACTGTGTTCTGGTCCTCTCCCAGTGGCCAGCATTTGAGCGATCAGAAACTCAGTTCAAATTCAACTGTTACTTCGGTTATTATCGCTCCTGAATCCGGAAATTGGACTTTGAGTGTTGTAAATAATGGAAGCACAACCGTCAATGCAACAATATCAATCGGTGACATCAGCTATTCATTGATTTATTCGGTGGTCATTGGCTTTGTCCTGCTCCCTGCTGGAATTGCATTTATCGCACTGTTCTTTTACGTAAGGCGCATCGAAAACAAGATGAAACAAAAAATGGAGAGGGAATTAAGATGATCACAATAGCGGAAGATAGCGATTTATTTCCCACTCGGTCACATATGACCTGAAACTGTCCCACTCTCTCTGTTTCACAGTAATGAAGTTGTCAAAGATATGCTCACCCAGAGTTTCCTTCATTATTTTACTGTTTCTAAAGTGGTGAAGTGCTTCCCCCAAGCTCTCTGGCATCGATACAATGCCTTCATTTGTTCTCTCTTCCTGTGTCATGTGGAAAATGTCCTTTTCTACGGGATCAGGGGGTTCAATTCTGTGATCTATCCCGTCAATCCCCATGGCAAGCATAGCAGCAAACTGCAGATAAGGATTTCCAGCGGAATCCGGGCATCTAAGCTCCATTCTCTTTCTCATTCCTTCACCTGCGGGTACCCTAACGAGTGCACTCCTGTTCTTGTTTGCCCATGATATGTAAACAGGCGCTTCATATCCAGGTATCAGCCTTTTATACGAGTTAACCCAGGAAGCCATTATGGCAGATGCTCCCTGTATGTTCTTGAGCAACCCGCCCATATAGTGCATTCCAAGATCACTGATCTCATATTTAGCACCCTTCTCATAGAAAAGGTTTACAGACTCATCGCTTGCCATGATGCTTTGGTGTACGTGCATTCCTGTTCCGTTCACGCCATTTATAGGCTTTGGCATGAACGTCGCGTAAAGGCCGTGCCTGAGGGCGACGTTTTTGATTATGTTCTTCAGCATAGCGACTCGGTCAGCCATAACCAGCGCCTTATCATAACGGAGATCTATCTCCTGCTGTCCGTAAGCCACCTCATGATGCGCTGCCTCTGGTCTGTAACCCATGGAATGAAGTATGAGCAGAATCTCCTGCCTTATCTCACTAGCCTTATCCATTGGGGTACTGTCAAAGTAACCTGCGTTATCACTGGGATTGTTCGTAGGGTTTCCATTCTGGTCCCTCCTGAAAATAAAGAACTCAAACTCAGGTCCAACAAAAAAGTCCATGTGCCGTTTCTGTATTTTTTCCACAACTTTCTCAAGCACATATCTGGGATCTCCCGGAAATCTTTCGCCCTTTGGTGTGATGATCTTGCAGATGAATCTTGCCGATTTGACATGATCCGGTGTTTCCGGTATGATGGAATATGTAGAAAGATCTGGTACTGCCCTCATATCAGATTCCTCAATCTGTGCATATCCAGCAACTGAACTCCCATCAAAGACAACTCCTTCACTCAGAGCGCTCTCAAACCTGTTCATAGGCACGGTGAGGGTTTTTACCATGCCGAGAATGTCCGTGAACTGCATCTGCAGAAACTTAATCTCATCCGCTTTTATCCGGCTCAGAACATCTTTTATAAGATCTTCCATGAGGAGTAATGGATTGATAAAGATAAAAAAGTTTAGTAATTATTATTGAATATTTTTCACTTCTTACCGTATTTCTTGTTGTACATGTCAATGGATTCAAGTATCTCCTTGACAGCCATGGCTTTATCTCCCCATCCGGTAACCTCGGTCTTCTTATTTTCCAGTCTCTTGTAGGTTGTGAAGAATTCTACGATTTCGTCTGCAAGATGTTTCGGGAGATCGTCGAGCTTCTGCACATTCTTGTAGTAAGGATCATCTTTAGCCACCGCGAGAATCTTATTGTCCACCTCTCCCTTGTCCAGCATTTTCATTATCGCAATTGGCCTGGATGCCACGATAGTTCCCGGAAACGTGGGCTGAGATATCAGAAGAAGCACATCCATTGGATCATTGTCGTAATATAACGTCTTGGGGATAAGCCCATAGTCCGTTGGATATACGACGGAGGAATGCAGGACGCGGTCCAGAACAATGCCTGGAAATTCTTTCGCGATCTCGTACTTATTCTTGGAACCCTTAGGGGTTTCCACTACGGTATAGAAAACCTCTGGTGGGTCAGGACCAACAGGAACCGAATGCCAGTAACTTCCGTTTTCTGCCATGCAACATTATTTGAGCAGAGCATATAAAGTAGTCTCCTCACGCATAATGCATCAGAAGACAGGCAGCATAGTTTGCTGACAGATAAATAAATTTCCCTGTATAAGCTTTTAAGTCTGTAGAGATTAACCACAGGTTCTATGTCACCAGTTCCTACGAGACTTGTATCTTACAGCCCGCTGAGAATCAGCTTCGGCGGTGGTGGCACTGATATCAGCCCCTTCATTGAAAAATACGGATCTGCTGTCCTGAACACTACCATAGACCGTGGCGTGATGGTCAGATATGTAAAGGATGATTTTCCACTTGAAATCTCGTCCAGAGACTTCGTCAAAAGCTACCTCATAAGTCATGAGCAGAGAACTGCAAAGAGCGTGTCCGAAAATATCATGAACCTTTTCGTTTCGAGAAAAATAGAGTCCGGAAGGGTTATAATGAACAGTGATGTCCCCCCCGGCTCTGGACTGGGTTCATCAAGTGCGCTTACCACAGCTGTAATTGGGCTGATTGATTCTCTCACTGGTAAAAGGAAGAGCCCCATTGAGCTTGCCAATGAATCTTTCCTGACCGAGAGAGACCTGCTAGGCGTTACCCTTGGAAGACAGGATCCCTATGCGATCTCTGTAGGAGGCTTCAAATTCATGGAATTTGACGGTGATAAGGTGAAGATTGAGAAATTCAATGCCGGAACATCTTTCCTGAATACGCTTGAAAATAGTATCCTTCTCGTATATACTGGCAAGACAAGGGAAAGTTCAGCTGCCCTTGCAGAACAAGTGGAAAAGGCAAAAATTGGGGAAGGGAATACGATTGCCAGACTCCTCTATTTGAAGGAGCTAGCATATGATATGAGAGATGCCGTCAGGCAGGAAGATGTCCATGCACTTGCTTCACTAATAAACAGAGGGTGGGAAATAAAAAAGTCCCTAGGAAAAAACGTATCAAATGACAGAATCGAAAGGATAGAGAAAAGAGCATTTGCCTCAGGTGCAGAGGCTGTAAGGCTCCTTGGAGGTGGCTCGCAGGGATTTGTTCTGGCGCTTGCTAATGAGGGAAAACTTGAGAAATTGCAGGAGGCCATGGTGAAGTCGTCACGATTCGTTGTGAGGGTATCTTTTGATCCGATGGGAACGAGAGTGATCGACGGGCAGTGACTCAATCAAGCCCGAAATATTTCCTGATTATTCTATATGTCAGACCCCATATTACCCATCCTTCGTTTACGTATGCGGCGCCATGACTTTCAGGGCCAGATGAATATTCAAGATCCTTGATCCCTATCAGACGAACTTCCGCAACTTCATCTCCGGGACTGTAGGCCGGAAAATTTTCCAGGGAGAAAGCGATTGGGTAGATTGATATTTTGGGATTCGCCTTGCTGTGCATGATACCCATGCGGGCTGTAATCTGCCCTTCGTTTATACTTACAGAAGTTTCCTCAAGAGTCTCGCGGATAGCGGCCTCTTCCGGCGTCTCTCCTTTTTTAAGAAACCCTCCAGGCAGAGCTATATTTCCAGACCATGGGTCGTCTTCCCTGTCTTTCCTCTTTATGAAGAGTATTGATTTAGAATCCGTGATAAGAGATACAGCAGCAGATCCTGTACGTAGCAACTCTATTTCCTACCCTAAAGAAGTGAGATTATCTCGTCAACTTTCTGCCCTTCACTAAGACCCATTGACCGTGCTTTGCTTGTAACTCCAACCACATTGGCTTTAAGAAGTGTTTCCAGGTCTTTCACCCCTGTAACCCTCACAGCGGTATCGCCAAGTTTTTCAGCGGCTTCAAGATTGAGGTACCCGCACATTGCATATCCTTTCGTACCCCTCAGTATGAGTAGCGGCGCAGTCCCCACAGAGTAGGAGAAGAATTCATACTCTTTGCCCCTTATGTTTACAGTCTCGAACCTGAACATGTATTCCTTATTATTGATGAAGATAAAACCTTATCAGCATCTCCATGGATGTTACATCTGCGACAAGTTTAGCAGTGCTCAGCCGCTCAGTTGGGCTGGATTTAATAGTTTTCAGCCTCTATGCGTAATGCAGATCGCCAGGTCAATTCAGAAAATGCCTCATAGATTTGTGCGAAGTTATGCACATTCCGAAGTTGTTACTTCCAGCAAAGAGATAAATTGAATTTCTCAGTGACTTTACACTTTATTAAAAATACTTGGTCTCATCAAGCGCCGATATCAATTACATGACAATCTCATGTCTCATTTTTATAGTAAATGTGTCTAACAGCCATTCCGAACCACCTAATTTGAGATGGCTACACAACTGCTTTATTCATAATGCCTCATTCACTGACATTTCCAGATAAGCAGCTCAGCCATAAAAATATAGGTCGAGAGGGTTATGAAGAGAGATTAGCAATACTTATATAGAAGTTTATTTTTACTTACTCGGGATCATTAATGATAGGCGGACAACCAATATTTATACTTAGGGAAGGCACAAAGAGAGAATCCGGAAAGGATGCAATGCAAAATAACATTGAAGCTGCAAAGAGTATCGCCCGTTCAGTGAGAACCACACTTGGCCCGAGGGGAATGGACAAGATGCTGGTAGATTCACTCGGTGACATTGTCATAACCAATGACGGTGTGACTATTCTGAAGGAAATGGACGTTGAACACCCCGCGGCAAAGATGATGGTGGAAGTCTCCAAGACACAGGATAGTTATGTCGGTGACGGAACAACCACTGCAGTGGTGATTGCAGGCGCACTGCTTCAGGAAGCAGAAGGGTTGATCGCGCAGAACGTGCATCCTACTGTGATAGCTGAAGGCTACAGGATGGCAGCTGCAGAAGCCCAGAAGATACTTCAGGGATCGTCAAAACCAGTCAAGCCGGATGACAAGAAACTTCTGATGAAAATGGCGGGAACTTCGCTCAGCAGCAAGAGCGCTTCAGGAAGCAAAGAAATCCTTGACGAGATTTCATATGAAGCGGTTCACAAGGTTGCTGAGGTCCAAGACGGAAAAGTTTCGGTCGATTTTGATAATATACAGCTGGTGAAGAAACAGGGAGAAGATATAGACGCCACTGAACTCATAGACGGCATAATAGTTGACAAGGAGAAAGTCCACCCAGGAATGCCCGACTATGTGAAGAATGCAAAGATAGCCCTGATGAACGCAGCTCTTGAGATCAAGAAGCCAGAATTTGACACGAACATCAGGATTGATGACCCATCCATGATCCAGAAATTCCTCTCTCAGGAAGAAGATCTCCTGAAAGAAATGGTCAAAAAGGTTAAGGCAACCGGGGCCAATGTTCTGATAACCCAGAAAGGTATTGACGACCTGGCACAGCACTATCTTGCCAAGGAAGGTATATACGCCGTAAGAAGGGTGAAGAAGAGCGATGTTGAGAAACTTGCCAAGGCAACTGGCGCATCTATTGCTTCATCCATAGATGAGATAAGCGAAACCGATCTCGGAAAGGCCGATCTTGTTGAACAGAAGAAGATAGGTGAAGATTACCTGACGTTTGTAACAGGGTGCAGCAACCCCAAGGCAGTAAGCATACTTGTGAGAGGCGGAACTGAGCATGTTGTCGACGAGATTGAAAGATCCCTTACAGACTCGCTGCATGTTGTAGCTGTTGCCGTTGAAGACGGTGCATACGTATCCGGGGGAGGATCATCAGCTGCCGAGATCGCCTTCAGGCTCAGGGAATATGCATCAAAGGTCGGGGGAAGACAGCAGCTTGCCATTGAGAGATTCGCAAACGCCATGGAGGAGATCCCCAGAGCTCTTTCGGAAAATGCCGGCCTCGACCCCATAGACGTGCTCATAAAGATAAGAAGTAAGCACGCTGAGGGAAAGAAAACTTACGGAGTTAATGTCTTTTCAGGCGAAGTAGAGGATATGGATAAGGCTGGCGTAATAGAGCCGATCAGGGTGGGAAAACAGGCCATAGAGTCTGCAACAGAAGCTAGCGTGATGATACTGAGGATCGACGATGTCATTGCTACGAAATCAAAGGGCGGAGCTACTCCCCCAGCACCATCACCAGGTGGGGGAGCTGGCGAAGACTAAACTTATTCCAACTTTTTCTTTTTTTTTACGATTAGGGTCAAGATTAATTATTTCTTTTTCCATTTACATCCATGAAATTTGTTGTGATAGGCGGCGGGGCCGCCGGAATGTCTGCTGTCTCCAAGGCAAAGAGGCTTGACCGGAACATAGAGGCAACCGTAGTGGAGGGGGGATCTTATGTTTCATACGCTCAATGCGGTATTCCTTACTATATTGAAGGGTTGGTCAGAGACAGTTCGGAGCTTATTCACTATCCCATCACCGAGTTTACCGAAAAACGGGGAATAAAAATAGTAACCGGGAAGCGAGTAAGAAAAATTGACCGTACATTGAAGGAAATAGAGCTTTCAGACGGTTCAAGGCTGGCATATGACAAACTTCTTATAGCCACTGGAGTGCACCCGAAAGTGCCGGTAGAATTTGCGAATTCGGGCGCATTTGCCATTAGGTCGCTTGAAAGTGGCATTGAGGTCCATGATCGGATATCCACTGCGAGAACTGTTACTGTTATTGGAGATGGAGTCCTCGGGATGGAGCTGGCAGATTCACTGCAAAAGCGTGGCTTAAAGGTAAGGATTGTGTCGAAACACAGCAGGCCGTTGCAGGCCCTTGATAATGACATTGGTGGGGACTTCCTGAGTGAAATCTCATCCAAATTCAACTTTGAGTTCAACTCTTCACTCAAGGGGATAGAGAAGCTGGATCATTCCTACAGGATTACCACCGAGAAGGGAACGCATGAATCGGATGTTGTCATCTTCGCGACAGGCGTGCTGCCCAATAGTGAGATTGCTTCGCAGGCCGGGATAGAAGTCTCCAAGGGCGGTTTCATCAGAACCGATAAATTTCTCCGGACCTCAGATCCAGATATATTTGCCGCGGGTGACGTAGCTGAGTGCACGAACGTCGTGACAGGAAAACCTGGTAATTTCCCCCTTGCTCAGATCTCTAACAAAATGGGGAGGGTTGCAGGTGCCACAGTGGCCGGTGCTGTAACGGAATTTCCCGGATCTCTGGGTACAACCCTTCTCAAGATTCTGGATTATGAAATTGGATATACCGGACTTAATGAAAAGCAGGCATCCATGGACGGAATCGCCTGGTCCTCGACCTATATTAAAGCCCCCAGCAGAGCCAGATATTACCCGGGAGGCAGTGAAGTCCTAATGAAGATTGTCTATGAGAAAGGATCAGACAGGATTATCGGGGCACAGGTGATCTCTAAGGACGGTGGAGCGTGGAGATTGAATGTTCTTGCAACTGCCATACAGGCCAGATTCACCCTAGACGACCTATTTTTTGATGACATAGGCTATTCACCTCCATTTGACCCTGTCTGGGACCCTATCATAGTTGCAGCCAGCGTTGCAAAACGAATTTAATGGCTGGCTATATGAAGCAATCATGTCGAAATTGAAGCTGGATAATATAAAAAATAGTTAAATAGCCCGTACATTTATTGTGTCGTGGAAAACAGGTATGCCAGCGTCTACAGAAAGCAACATTACGGCCTGGTAGGTAAACATTCAGCAGTCAAGGTATGTCACTGGACCAAGAAAGAGCTGTCGGGCGAAGAGGGATGCTACAAGGGAACATTCTACGGCATAAAATCTCACCAATGTGTCCAGATGACTCCAGCATTAAATTCCTGCACGGAGAACTGTACGTTTTGCTGGAGGTTCCAGGGATTTGACAGCATGCACATTTCGGACGAGGATGATCCTGAGTTTATACTGGACGAAAGTATCAAAGCCCACATAAGACTCATTTCAGGCTTCAAGGGAAATTCAAAGGTTACAAAGGAGAAATGGGAGGAAGCCGTGAATCCTAAGCACATTGCCATTTCACTTACTGGAGAACCAACGCTATATTCGAGGCTTGGTGAGTTTATTGCGATCGCCAAGAAGCGCGGCATGACAACATTCCTCGTGACCAACGGAACCTTGCCCATGGTTCTTGAAAAACTGGACCCGCTTCCAACCCAGCTATATGTCACAGTCGCTGGCCCAACCAGAGAAGTCTTTAACGATGTGCTCAACCCCGCTATTGGAAATGCATGGGAAAATTTTAACCGGACACTCGATCTCCTGCCTTCACTTGATACCAGGATAGTCATAAGGCACACGCTGGTCAAGGACGTCAACATGCCATACTTGGATGAATATGCCGCTATGGATAAAAGAGCAGATCCGGACTTCATTGAGTGCAAGGGATATGTGCATGTGGGGCAGTCGCTGGCAAAGCTCACAATGGACAATATGCCATCTCATGACATGATACTTGACTTCTCAAAGTCTCTGGCTGATAAAGTAGGATACAAGTTCACTTCTGATCGCAGGGACAGCAGGGTTGCCCTCATAAGCAAGGACCCGCTGACGGCAAAGATAAATTTTGATGAGATATTCAACCCTACATTGGATGGGGAGAAAACAGTTGTCTTGGCATGATTATTTCAGAGCTTGGTGATAAGTGAGGTTGTTTCCCCAGCCGCTTTTTCTATGTCCTTGTACTTTACCCTCATTTCCTCTCTATACTCTTCTGATCCGGAAGTTCTCGCGTTGAGAAGGTTTAAGAGGTGTTCAAGTTCAGATTCAAGGACGCTGCTCAGAATCCTGAGCCTCGGTATCTTATCCTCCGATATCTCATCTCTCTTGTCGGCCACAAAACAGTCAAAATGCACTGCACCTTTTGCCGTGAATGTGAATTTTTCGCCAGTAACTACAGGTTTGCTGCAGGAGTAACATTTGAATTCCGCCATGGTTCCTTATTGCGAACTTGTATTAAATCAGTATCGTTATAATTCACTTCAACACCATTTTTCTCCATAACAAAATTATACGCTCTCGTTATTGTGATAGCGATTATAATGGATTTTAGTTTCAATGAAGATCAGGAAAACCTAAGATGGTCCGTGAGGGAGTTTGCATCAAGAGAGATCGCACCAAGGATCAAGGGGATGATCAAGGAAAGGAGAATACCAGATGAAGTGTTCAAAGGCCTTGCCAGGATGAATTTACTTGGCATGACTGCATCAGAGGAGTATGGTGGGCTTGGAGCTGACGCCATGACCACCGGAATAGCGGCAGAGGAAATAGCGAGAGCTGATCCCACAATGTCAATACCTGTAATGTTTCTCGTTGATAATGCTTGGGCAAACCTCATAAATAAATATGGAACCGATGAACTCAAATCTGAGCTGCTGCCAAAAGTTGCCCAGGGCAAGGAAATAGTCGGGATTGCTTCCACCGAGCCGAATTATGGATCCGATATAGGATCGATGAAGACAGTTGCCAGGAAGGACGGAAACGAATACGTTCTTGAAGGAGAAAAATCTTTCATATCCCTGGTCAGGGACATCAAGGAGAGGGGTGGAGGATACGTCACGGTCGCCAAAACAGATCCAGGGAAGGGGACCGGAGGAGTCTCACTGTTTTTCCTTCCTTATAGTGAAAATCTAGAAATTTCTTATCTGGAGGAAATGGGCAGGGAAGGATCCTCGTGGGGTACCTTCAGGTTTTCTGGCATCAGACTCCCGCCAAAATACCTCCTTGGGAAGGAGAATGGTGGATTCAAGATTGTTCACGAGGGTTTTGAGTTTGCGAGGGGGCTCATAGCGGTGATAAGCGCTGGAGCAGCCTTGAAATCGATTGACAATGGCGTGGAATACATGAAGACCAGAGAGGCGTTCGGCAGCGAGATTGCGAGGTTCCAGGGACTTCAGTTCCAGGTCGCAGATGATGTTGCAAAGATGGATGCTGCCCTTACAATGGGATACAGGGCCCTATGGACATATGACCAGGAACAGAAATTCGGGAAATTCAGCAGGTTCCAGGTTAGCCGTCAGATCGCTGTGGCAAAACTTATCTCAACCACATGGGCATTTGATGCCATAAGTGATGCCCTTCAGTGGCAGGGGGCGTATGGATACTCTAAGGACTGCCCTGAGGAGTGGGCACTCAGGGGAGTAAGGTCATTCCAGCTGGCTGAAGGATCCAGAGAAATCATGAAGATGATAATTGCCAGGGAAACAATAGGAAAGGAATATCTGAGGTAACCCTAATTTTCTCTTGATCTCTCATCCTTCAATCTTCCGCCAATTTTCATGGGGTTAAGGCCTTTGGCAAAGAGGATCAGGTCCTTTAGGGAGATCTCTCTCATCATGACGGCTACCCCGGTAAAAAGCGCAATTCCCGCGATGGAGGCGGGGAGCAGTATTAGTATGTCCTTTACGCTTGTGATCATTTCCACTGTGACCAGAAAAGCAACCTCTATCGCTGCTGGAATAAGGTGTTTTACGAGATGAACATTGAACCCAGCGCCATGAGATCTGTACAGCAAGGTCTGAAGGATCACATAATTCGCCAAGGTTACGATCAGTGAACTCACTGCCGCACCGTTTACACCTAGGGAGAATATTCTCGTTCCAAACAGAATTGGCGGAACCAAGATAAAGTTCAGGACAATGTTAGCCGAAACCGATGCCAGAGAAAGAATGCCGAGGGTGGGGGTCTTGCCCCTGGCCACAAGCGCTGAGGAGTATGGGGCAAGCGTTACGGAGAAGTAGGTATTCACGGCAAGGATGGCAAGGATGGCTGAATACCGGATATAGGAAGCGCTGAATAGATTCACTATATCTACCGAGTAAACGATGAACAGGACAACAAATGGGAGAGTAAATATGGAGATGAACCGTTCATATTCCTTCACAGATGAGGAAAAATTCTCTCTCGACCCACGTGAATGTATTCTGGAAAGCATCGGGAGAAAGAATACTGTCACTGTTCCCGATAGAGTGCTTATCAGCGCCACGATCTTCTGGTCAGCGTAGAAAGCTCCAGTGGCAGTCGCCTGCCAGAAGAACTGTATGATAACTTTGTCGATGTTTCCATTCACTGTGCCGATCACGGCAGAAAAAGCCAACGGAAGCGCTAATATACCGTATCTCCTGAGCGCTGAGAAACTCGGTCTGCCTATTCTCCACGGACGTCCCAGATAGAAAGAGAGCAGGAAGTAGATGGAATAAGTGAAGCTATACGTGAGAGAGAGTTCGATGGCACCGTTTATGGACTCATGCCCGGGAAGATTGAAGTAAAATGCGAGCCCAAGAAAAATGAAGATGGAGTTCCTCAGAACCGCTTCAATCATTGAAGGTAAGGCTATCCTGCTCGCGGAGAGTTTCGCCTGGTAGAATGAGTTCGTGAACCCCACCAAACTGTTGAAAAAATAGTAGGGTACTAGAGCAATTATGGCCCAGTATTCAACTGGACTCTCAAAACCCCTGTGCAGAATATCTGTCCAGACAAACAGAACGGAGAGCGTGAGAACTACAAACAGAATGCCAAGGGATAATTTTATCGCAAGAAATGTTCCGGTGTTTTCAGCTACATTTTCTCCCTCTGATTGCAGTTTCGTATTGGCCGTGGTAAAACCAAGATCCATTATGAGCGAGGTGGTGCCAGCAAAGCCCATGGCAAAGGCAAGGAATCCATAGTCCTGAACACCAATAAACCGGGTTATGAAAAACAGTCCCACGTACCCGAATATAGCCCCTATGAAATTCTGGAACACCAAGACTGCCGATCTCTGACTGAACAACTGGAGGTCATTGTAAACTGGAAAAATAAATATTGCCCCGAAATCCTCCGGGATGTAACTAGTTCAAGGTGTTGTTACTTTGAATGGTTTACCTGCTTTAAATATATAATTCAGTTTATGCTGTCACATTAGAGAAGGGAAAACATCTTAATTCAGGGTCTCATCTCATGCCACCATGCCTTGGGTTGAGAAGTACCGCCCCAGATCGCTCAATGATCTTATAGTGAGCGATGAAATCCTTTCGCAATTAAGCAAGTGGGTAGACTCCTGGAAGGACGGGGTACCGACAAAGCCAGCCCTGATACTCCATGGCAAACCTGGTATGGGAAAAACATCCTGCGCGTATGCCATAGCTGAGCATTCCGGCTGGAAGGTCGTTGAAATGAATGCTTCAGAACAGAGAAACAGGGATAGCGTGAGGAGGGTTGCACTTATGGCATCCCTTTATTCGGATATTACAGGGTTTGAAACCGGGACTGAAAAAAGGAAACTCATCCTTGTGGACGAGGCAGATAATATGTTCGAATCGCGATCTTCTTCGACAGGCGGTGACGCAGGTGGGACAGGAGAACTCGCAAGGGTAGTTCGGGAAACCATGAATCCTATTATCATTACCATGAACGACTTTTATGAGTTCAGGCGGAGAGGACAGAACAGGGAGATAGCTGACAATTCAACGGTCATTGATTTCTCTCCATACAAGAGAAAGAACACCAATGAATACAAACAATTTCGCCTTAAACTCATGAAGCGCATAAGGTTCATACTTGACAGCGAAAGGGTTTCGCTCCCACAAAAACTGATTAATGACATTTTGGACCGGGATAACATGGATCTAAGGAGTGTGATAAACGATCTTGAATCCTTTTCCGGAGGTGTGGACAGCACGACCTCAGATTTCGAGATTTCCGTTAGGGACAGAACTGAGACACCCTTCAATATAATGATGTCGACCTTCAGGGCAATGAGCTATGATGATGTCCTTGATGCTTTGCTGGATAAGGAGGGTGACTTCACCACCGAGGATTACATGATGTGGATAGACAAGAACCTCCCAGAAGAAGCAAAGGAATTTGAGGACCTTTCCATGGCATTTGATCTCCTGTCACTCGCGGATGTGTTTATAGGAAGAGTGCTGAAAAAGCAGCATTATGCTTTCAAGCGGTATTCTGAGGAACTGGCCGCAGGAATGATGACACGAATTGAAAAGAGGAACAGGAGCTTTGTCAAGTACCAGTTTCCGTCATACATCACTACGATGGCCAGGACGCGGGGATCAAGGCTAAGCAGAAATTCACTGGCGACCAAGCTTGGAAGATTAACGCATTCCAGTTCTTCCACTGCGATGGATTATATGTGGTTCTTCTCATACATATCAAAGAAACAGAAAAAGAATTTTTCAAAGACAGCAGACAGGATCGTAATCTCTGACAAGGAGGAGGAAATCCTGAAAAAAGGATGAAGTGTTCTGGAAATCTATCTTTATGCTGTGACCTGTTCTTTTTTGGTGCCTGTTTCTTCTACAATAACCTTTTTGCATTTTCTGATAGTCCCGCTCACTGTAACGATACGGACATCCCCATAGTATTCTGACATGTATTCAGATAGTTCCAGTTTTCTGAACTGATCTGTCAGGAATATTGCATACTGTCCTTCGTTGAACCTGAGCCTGCACCTAAACGAATGAAAAAGATCATCTGCAAGGGTCTTCAGGAACTGATCCATTTCATTGTGCTGAAGCAGAAAATATCTCTTCCTGTACGGTGACCCTTTCATCTATTCCAAAGCAGAATTAACGATATTTATCTATCGTTTATCATGAGTGTAAGGTACAGCAACCAAATGGTGCCAAAATATAAATATCGTAAAACGCTTAAGAAAAACTACGTCATCAAGGTAGAGCAAAATGGCAGAAACTATTACCACTTACAGTCTGGTCAGAAATGCGTGGAAAGATCTGAAGAAGTCTGAGATTTACGGCATACACAAGCAGAGAATGGCAGAATGGAGGGATAGCCCTGCGACTGTAAGACTGGATAGGCCGACCAGGCTTGACCGGGCTAGAGAGCTCGGATACAAGAGCAAGGACGGCTACATTATAGTAAGGTCCAGAGTCAGGAGAGGCGGAAGCAACCGCCCAAAGATCATGGGTGGAAGAAGACCCAGAAGGATGGCATACAGCAAGCTCACAAGGAAGAAGAGCATCCAGTGGATTGCTGAAGAGAGGGTCGCTGGCAAATACCCCAACATGGAAATACTGAATTCATATTACGCTGGAGAGGATGGAAAATACAAATATTATGAGATTATAGCAGTAGACAAATCTCACCCTGCAATTGTTAATGATAAGCACATTTCGTGGATAGCCGAACCCCAGAATAATGGAAGGGTATACAGGGGTCTAACTTCTGCCGGTTATAAAGGCAGGGGCCTGAGAACTGGCAGGAAGAACAGCAGCAAGAGCAGACCATCCATAAGATCTAACGGCAGGCTCAGGAGATAATTCGACATTTCTGCCGAGGTGGCCCAGCGGTACGGCGCCAGACTTGAGATCTGGTTCCCTTGTGGATCGGGAGTTCGAATCTCTCCCTCGGCGCTTATAACTCGGACCCGCTCATAAACACGGGAGTTTTCGGTCCTGAACTCATATCAATACATGCTTGATTATTTTCTAAACTCACTTTCCCTCTTTCGAGTAATTTCTCATCACAGGGCTTATAATTGTCCCAAGAACGTATGGAGGAGCTTTTCTTTCACTATTCCAGATACTTTGTGAGTTCAGAAAGTGAGTCAATTGTAAGGAAGGGGCATCCGGAATATCCTCTGGAATCGACAACGTGCCTATTGCGAATCCAGATCCCCATGATACCCAGTTCCTGTGGAGCCAGCACATCCCATACAATGTTATCCCCTACCATCCACGTTTCCTCAGCACTGACCTGCAATTCTGAAAGGGCAAGCTTGTAAATCCTTGGATCAGGCTTTCCAAATCCCCGCTCCCCTTCGATGAATATATGATCAAAGTGCCCAGCAAGGGAAAAGCGTTCAAGTTTACTTCTCTGTGATTCCGAACTCCCATTCGTAATCAGTGCAGTTATGATTCCGTGCTCTCTTGCTGCGTCAATAGTCTCGATTGATCCCGGGAACACGTATAGAGATTCCCATTTCATCTTTGAATACAGTCTTGCGAAACTCTCAGCAAGCTCCAGATCATTAATGCCCAGATCCGCAAATGCCAGCTCAACTATTTTCCTCCTTGCGGCATCCAGATCCTGCCGCCATCTTCTGTGCCTGTCGGGATCGGCCCAAAAAGACTTTGAGTGATCCAGAACAGCTGTGGCAAGGATTTCCGGATCCACTGAATTGATCTCTCCGGAAAACAGGCGGGCGGCTTTCCTCCAAGTTTCCTTGGTGAGAACCTCAAAGGCGATAATTGTGTCGTCCAGATCAATCAAGAGTGCATTGGGAGGGTTAAGTGACTGAACCATATATCACGATGTGGGAATCTAAAATAAATTTTTAGAACACGACACTTTCAGAAAATCCCAACGGAGGCGCCAAATTTCAGCCGCTGATCAGTTTTCGCAATGTATTTGAACTATGTTGCCCATGACTAGAACAAGAGACTTTTGCAAGCCCCTTAAATGGAGATGAATTATTGGCTTCTAGAGAAGAGAAAATCCAGTTCTTGGAAAATCGGATTATGAATAACAAAGCTTCAATGGGAGCAGGTGGCGACTGCATGAAAATCGCCAGAGAACAGCTTGAGCTATCCAGGCTATACAGATCCGTTGGCAACACTGCGAAATCGGATGAGGTCCTGAACGATACGCTGAAAACACTGGAAGATCCGATGTGTGTACAGACAGCCCAGACCACAAGATTGATAAGTGCAATAAAGTCTTTTCAGAGCAACCCAAATCTTGCAAATGCACAGAGGATGCCTGCAATTTACAGGTATGCGGGACTTATCTTTCTTCTTGTTGGGTACGGCGTACTCTACGTGGTTTTTGATTTTATAAAAATTAACCCGAATTATTTTCTTGCAGCGATCCTGGTAATGTTTGTGATCAGCATCTGGATCAGTTCCGCACTAAGAAGAAGCTTCATAAGGTCGGTTGCACAGTCGAATTCCTCGACCATAGATGGCACACAGGAACCTCGAAACAAGAGCCCATAGACAATTGTCGAATCATATTTCGGCAGATTTTTAAATAAACCCCACATGTCTTTTTCGTGGAGATTTACGAGAAAATTGCAGGAGAGATAGCTATATCTGAGAACCCGGGAGAAACCATAAGAAAATGGAGAGAGGAATTCGGGATTACACAGCAGGAACTTTCCAGATATCTCGACATTTCGCCCTCCGTTATCAATGATTACGAATCTGGACGGAGGAAGTCACCTGGTGTTTTCTCAATCAGGAAAATAGTATACGCCCTCGTTGAAATAGATAAGAAACGCGGAGGAAAAGTCATCAGGAAGTACTCAAGCGGAATGCCCTCAGATGCTCTGATTGATCTGAAGGATTATGATCACGACGTTATGCTTGACAGGATAGTTCCCCAGATAAGGGGCAGGAATGTTTCAAGCGTCGACCTCAGGCGAGCGGTAAGGGGATATACCATTGTCGACGGAGTGAAGGCGATTCTGTCCTTTTCGTACTCAGAGTACAGTAAGCTTTATGGTTGGTCAAGCCAGCGCATAATTTTCTTCACTGAGGTAAAGATGGGTCGCAGTCCGATGATTGCCATAAGGGTACATCCCCTGAAACCTGCAGCGGTCATATATATTCAGCCGGACAGGATAGATGAGCTTGCCATAAAGCTAGCCGAGATTGAAAATATTCCCCTTATAGTCACAGATATGCCTGTGCAGGACATTTCCAGGATAATGTCGGCCCTGCGTATATCCATCGCCTAACAATTTATATCCGGAATTGCATGATCACGGGTTGAAGAGAAAGGGCCTCACAAGATCCTTCGTGCTTATCGTAGCATTTATAGTGCTGGTAGCTGGAACCCTGTACTACATTAATTCTGGAAAACAAACTGCGGAATTACAGGGTCCGTATATTTCTGTATCTGCCTTTGATCTCGGTCCTTCGGTGCCATCCAGAATCAATAATTTTTCAGTTTATATTTACGGTACGACGTCAAACGCGACGAACGTTTCCAATGATCAATTACTATTCAGTGACTATTCCAGTTCCTCTTCTATGACTGGGTACCTGAACCGGTCTTTCTACTCCATTTCCAGTGAATGGGGGAAAATAGTTCCGGGTAAGAATATCTCACTTTCCCTTTACGCTTTCCATAATATATATGCCAATGGTAATGTGACTGTCTACAGTTTCTACAACAATCTGCCATATGATCCTTCCTCACCCGTCAGCGTATCATTCACGACCAAAGTGATATTCAACACGTCTCAACCTGCACTGCGGATTCCGGTAACTGGCATTTCAACTGCTGCAGTGTTCCTGGAAAAGATGCAACTCACGAATACCAGTACGCTGCAGAATTCAAGCATCGTTCTTGGGGCATACCTGAATTCCACTTACACACAAGCATCTGCATATAACTCATTCTCTCCCTCTTCGAAAGTACGTAGCTCTGTTGGGTATCTGCAATTCCGCGGAATTTCATACCTTAGCACATCAAACTACCTTCAAGAAAGCATTAATCCTTCGTTTTCTAACGCGTCTCTTGACTTCAAGTCAATTAAGCCAGGTGTAAGCATGAATTCTGAACTTGTTGCTGGACCAGTGGAGCTACATGTTTCCAATTTTATGGTGGAGACGGGCTATACCATTGGCAGCGCTTATTACTCAGTTTCTAACAACACCGACACCACAATCAAGGTTCTGGCTTCTTCAAATAGCCTTAGTGCGAGTGTGAGAAGCTTTAATGGAAGTACATTTCTTTCCCTCTTCAATGAGTTCATTTCCTCTCGGTCACAATCAACCGTCAAGACCGGTGCCAATGCGGGAAACTTGACCATCATCAATGACCAGAACTGGACCCACATTAATCCACAAGTCCAATCCGACCTGTCCACCCTTTCCCAAAGGAACACAACTAATACTCTGCTTGTACTTAGCCTAGGCCTGTCAGTCATTTCCTCTGATTACAAGCTATATGGCAGCAACAGCAGTCAGAGCCTGCCAGAGATTATAAGCAACCAGATGGGAATCAATTTACCACACCTTTCCGACTTCAATACCCTAGATATCGCTCAAACGGAATGCCCATTCTCAGAGACAAACGATATAATTAGCTCAGGACCTGGAAATCTCACCGCTTCTTTCTATTTCAGCAATTTGAATGTCTCTGTCTCGGTCTTCTCTGGAACGTACAGCGGCCCTCTGCCGATCACGGCGACCATCGTGGGCTGATGATCTAACATATCCCTGCTGAAAATGCATACGAAGTTTATTTCATCTATATATATGCAGCCGAAGAACGGAACGAGGGGGTTGTTATTTTGAGAATTTGTTGCAAACCGCCATTGCAGATCTATTTGGATATTTACGAGAATATTTTGTCCAAGTACCACTCCGGATCAAACCGAATTATACTGCCCATTTCCTGACCTGTACATAGAAACATCACTGGTTTGTTCATTGACGAGACTATGCTTAGCAACGATCCCCCCTTTGCATCGGTATCCAGTTTTGTCAGTATTATGGCGTCAAATCCAGTTTCCTTCAAGAACGTCTCTGCCTGATTCAATGCATCCTGACCAACCATGGAGTCAAGAACAAGGACCGTCAGGTTTGGTTTGGACACGCGTTTTATCTTCTTCATCTCGTCAATAAGATTTTTGTTAGTCTGCATTCTTCCTGCAGAGTCTATAAGGACGTAATCGAGCCCCCTAGCTTTTGCATGTTCTATTGCATCATATGCAACTGCCGAAGGATCACTTCCGTGGTCATGCCGGATTACTTTCACTCCTATGCGATCCCCCAGTATTGAAATCTGATCTATGGCTCCTGCCCTGAATGTATCTGAAGCGGATATTACTGATCTTTTTCCCGCCTCCTTCAGATAATTTGCGACTTTAGCTATGGTGGTAGTCTTCCCGGTCCCATTTATTCCTAGAAAAAGGATCACATATGGCTTTTCTTTCACGTCAAGGATATCAAAGTTCAACTGATTTGATTTCAGGAGGTCTCCAATTGATTCCCTGACGATCCCCATCAGGCCAGCTTTGCTGATCCTCTTTGTGTTCTCCAGCCTTTTCCCAATGTTCTCGGAGAGAGTCTCAACAGCTTCCAGTGAAACGTCGGACTCCAGAAGAACTGTCCTTATTTCGTCCTCAATCTCTCCCCTCTTCGCCCTGAGGATCTCCTCGTTATCAGGTATGCTACGCTTGAAAAGAGCTTTCAAACCTTCAAACATCTTAAGTCTTGCCTTTCTGTTCCTGCCGCGCCTGATCCACGATAGATAACATGGATTCGTATCTGTTGAAGAGCTCAGTTCTCCTGGCGTCTAGAGCACTTATGGTGTTCTGCAGTTCCAGAAGATTATTTTCCAGTCTTCCGGAGACCCTCTCCGGATTCTCCTCTAAATACACATCCGATCCAATGGGCACAAGCATTTTCGATTTTACGTCTATATTCCCAAGTGCAAAAATTCCTGAGCCAATGGCAATGCGCCTGTCCTTTGCCTCCGATATCCCTGTATCCTTGAGGATCGCCTGAACTCTCCTTATTTCTTCCATTCCCCTCAGGAGGCTGTTAAGCTGATTATCGAGTGAGTCTATCAGGGATTTTGTATAGTTTATTTCGTCAACAATGTTGACCTGGGTATCTTCAGCCATTTCAATTACCTTTGAACAGCGAGTGACTTTCGCTGAGTGCTTCCAGAACTGGCATTGCCTCACCGGATAAATAACTTATCAGGGCTCCTCCACCGGTAGAAGCATGGTCAATGGTCTTGAGCATCCCGATCTTTTCCATTGCACTGAGAGTGTGACCGCCTCCAGCAATTCTCAATGCCTTAGATCTTGATATAGCATTCAGTATTTCAAACGTTCCAGAGGAATATTCCGGTACCTCATACATACCCATAGGACCGTTCATGAAGATTGCCTTAGACTGCCTTATTTTCTCTGTGAACATAACTATGGATTCCACTCCGATGTCCGCCAGAAGTTCGTCGTCCGGGATCTTTTCATCTGACGATATTCTCCTGCCTGACGGGTTTAGGATGAAGTCCACGGGAATGATCACTTTTTCTCTATGCCTTTGAAGCATTTCCGTGCAGGTCTTGATGAGATCCTCATGATTCTTGTTATTCTTGATGATGAAGTCCCTGTTCTTCTTTCCTATATCTTTCCCAGAACCCCACAGGAAAGCATTTGCCACAACACCACCAACAAGGATGGAGTCCACAATTCCCTTGTCAAGGAAATTCTTTGAAACAGAGATTGAGTCGTCAATCTTTGATCCGGCAAGTATGGCGACTTTTGGTCTTTCGTTTCCGTCCTTGAACCTGCTGAGCATTGATATCTCCTTCTCAATCAGCCTGCCCGCTATGTTGGGCTTGAGCCGCCTAAAACCTACAAGTGTGGTCTGTGCACGGTGAATTGCAGGGAAAGCGTCAATTACGTAGTAGTCCATTAGTGGAAGCAGTTTCCTGACAATGTGGCTCTTTTCCATTGTATCGATATCATCCGGAGCTATCTCGGTCTCTTCGGAATAGAATCTGCTGTTTTCAAGCATTAGAATGTCACCATTCTTCATTGATGATACCGCTTCTTCCACCTCGCTTCCGAAAAGAGAGTCAACAAATCTTACGTTACGCCCAAGTACGCGCCTCAGGTACATCGCGTGTTTGTCCAGACTTGTAAAATCCTCCTTTCCCGGTCTGCTCTGGTGAGCAACGATAACAACCTTGGAATTCGAGAGGGAGTTTATCGTATCAACATGGGACTTGAAGCGTGATCCCCCAAGAATCTCTCCATTTATGGGGTTGATTGGGGAGTTTATATCGAGTCTGAGAAACACCGTTTTGCCTCTCAGGTCAAAAGAGTCCAGTGTGAAGAAAGACTGTGAACTGCCAGTCATGAAGAGTGATCTGCTAGGGACTTCATATTGGTTTCGATGACTTCCGCGAGACAGCAGAAGTTCAGTGCAAAAAGGTAAAAGCTAGATCATTGTTCATTTGCGAGCGGTCGCATAATCTTTGCAATGCCAGAACTGCCTTGTATATATGATGAAAATAAACTCAGCTGTATTGCTTTTCCTGCAATTCACAATTTCATCCGGTAAATTACTGGTCTCGACCTTCCCTTGGGTCACGGAGAAGCATTTATATTTCTTAATCTCACAGGTTCAAAGAGGTGGGCTTAAACGACAGTAAGCCTAATAATTGACGTCGGGAAATAGAAAGGGTGACCTGAAGTCGAAAACTAATGAAATTAAACCTGTGTTCCAGGTACGGGAAAACCGAAAATAATATTATGAGAAATGAGGTAATGTGAAAAGTCCATGAAAGCACTCATAACTGCAGCTGGTCAGGGTTCACGTTCCGGCCTGGATGGAAAGATGCGGAAGGAGATGCTACCGATCTACACTAAACGCGACGATAGGGTTGTGCTGAGACCTATTCTTGACTGCGTGATATACGAAATTCGGAGGACGGGAGTTGGGGAGATTCATTTGGTCCTCGATTGGGAGGACACATTTACTCGAGAATACATAGAGAGAGAGTATCCAAGTGTTAACATCATCTTCCAAGGTGAGAGGAGAGGATTTGGATCAGCAGTATTACTGGCTAGGGAATACATCGATGACGAGAATTTTATACTTAACGCGGGTGATGGCATAATACTTGATCCCTCCCATATGGAGGCGGTAGCGAAAAGGATGGAAAAGTTTCCTGCCCAGAATACACTCACTCTGATGCGGGTCGATAACCCCCAGAAATACGGTGTGGCGTCTGTAAAAAACGTGGGAGACGAACTCAGGGTAACCGGAGTGGTGGAGAAACCACAGAATCCAGAGAGCAACTACGCCTTATGTGCATTCTATGTTCTCGTTCCGGAAATATTCAGGTACCTCAATGAGGACAGGTCTCCAGAAAGGGAGTTGACCCCTGCTATTCATAGATCTATTGAGGAAGGCACAGAAACCATTGGAATGGCAGTTGACAGCAGCGACTGGATAAGCGTTGGAGTAGCCACTGAATACGTAAACATACTGAAACGCAGCTTGGAGCGCTGTGACCAGTAGCAGCTTTATGCCTTCCAGAATGTTCTCGGCATTATTACTCCGGAAACCTTGTTTATCCTCGATGTGTGCTTGCTGAGATCTTCCAGCATGTGAAGTATCTCTTCCTCGAGGGTCTTTCTGCTCCGGTATCCAAGTTTTTTCAGGTTTTCATTGGTTGGATTGTAGTAATGAGCCTCCATCTCGACCCTTGGATTGTCAACATGCTTTATTTCAGCCGGCTTTCCAAACTCCCTCTCATAAATTTCTTTCACTTTTTCTGCCAAGAAGTTCACGGAATATGCCCTGTCAAACTGATTGAATACCCTGTATTCACCATCAGCAGGTGGGTTGTCAATGGCAAGTGTCAGGCAGGTAACGCTGTCCTCAAGTGGCAGGAAACCGCGCGTCTGCCCTCCCTTTCCATATGGCGTTATTGGCATGCCAGCCACCGCTTGTGCACAGAATCTATTGAGGGCGGTTCCCCACACCTCATCCACGTCATACCTGGTATAAAGACCGGTTTCAGAGACCTCCTCAATCCTAGTGCCATATACCACACCTTGCATAACATCCGTCACCCTCGTTTTCCAGACCCGATTTGCAAACATCAGGTTATTTGAGTCATGCACCTTGGTCCAGTGGTACCAGCTTCCAGCGTTCTTGGGAAATGGCAAACGATCTTTCCTGCCGTTGTATTCTATCTCGAAGAATCCCTCCGGGATGTCAATGTTTGGAGTGCCGTATTCTCCCATTGTGCCAAGCTTTAGAATGTGTGTTTTCGGAGAATTGTCTTTCAGTGCATAAACCAGGTTGATTGTGCTTACGATATTCTTGGTCATGGTTTCGTTGGCCTGCTTGAGACCTATCATGGAATATGGCGCGGATCTCTGCTCCGCAAGATGCACAACGGTATCCGGTTTCGTTTCCCTGATGATCTTGTACATGAAATCCGGGTTGCTCACGTCTCCCCTAAAAAATCTCAGGTTGCCGTATCCAGCTGATTTGAGGTCCTTTATTCTAGTCTCCATCGAAGCGACTGGCAGTACAGACTGGGATCCAACTTCCCTCACCCTCTTTCTGGTTATAAAATTGTCAGCGCCAGAAACGGAGTGCCCCCTTTTCATTAGCCTTAGTGCGAGAGCCCATCCGATATAACCATCTACGCCTAGTATAAGGACTTTCATGGTTTTCTAAATTAGAGGCATGGGATTAATCTTTGTTTATGCGAAAATTCATTCTGACATTATTGTAAGCACCCGATCCACGGTTTTGTAAAATTCATCGCTTCTGGTGTTTCTCGGTCTTTTGAGGGAAACTGGCATTTCCTGAATTACCTTGCTCGGCCTGTGGCTCAAAATAACGATGCTATCGCTCATCTGCACAGCTTCGTCCACATTATGGGTGACCATGAGGATCGTGTTGGGATTATCTACTGGTGACTCCCATAGATCAAGAAGCTCTTCCCTCATCGCTTGGGCCGAAAACACATCAAGGCCGCTGAATGGCTCATCCAGGAGAAGTACATCTGGTGATGTGGAAAGTGCCCTGGCAATGGCCACGCGTTGCTTCATACCGCCCGAGAGCTCCTTGGGATAGGCGTTCTCAAATCCATCAATTCCAACGAGTCGTATGTTATTCAGAGCAATCTCCCTTCTCTTTGATCTGTCCTTAATCATTGGCTCGAGAGCTAGTTCGACGTTATCAAGAACGTCCAGCCACGGGAACAGAGCTGAGTTCTGGAAGACAACCGAAACCCTGAAGTCACTTCCCATCTCCTCCTTGTCACCATAAAGGATCCTGCCAGATGTGGGTTTGGTTAGCCCGAGTATCATCCTAATCAGAGTGGATTTTCCGCAGCCGGATGGGCCTATGATCGATACAAACTCATTCTTCCTGACCTTGAAGCTAATATCCTCTATGGTTTTTATTGAACTCTTAGCATATCTGTACTCCATAGCCACATGATCAACTGTGAGGACCTCATCCATCGTTGCAGTATTTAAAAATAATATAAAACATTGCCCTGTTCACAGCGGAATATATTTCGCATATAATGCTGGAAGTTCACATTTCAGCACCTAAAGTGCTGCATTGCGGAAAATATTGATTGTTTGTTTTAGTTTCATGAGTGATAAAAATGTTGCGAGGTTATGAAACCTCGAATTCATGTCCGTTGAATGGCAACATGACGTCAAA
Organism: Thermoplasmataceae archaeon; assembly: GCA_038729425.1. Taxonomy (NCBI): domain Archaea; kingdom Methanobacteriati; phylum Thermoplasmatota; class Thermoplasmata; order Thermoplasmatales; family Thermoplasmataceae; species Thermoplasmataceae archaeon. The sequence goes on from JAVYSB010000003.1 coordinate 171,470, forward strand.
TTCCGCAAGATCTTCCAGCAGGTTTTCCCGGTTTTCTCCGTGGCACAGGATGATCTTTTCAGGATCTACCTGCTTCACAAAGTCTATCAGTTCATCATGGCCAGCATGCGCAGAAAGGTCGAAGAATTCCATCTTCATGTTCGGTTTGACCGTTGCGCCAGCTATCTTCATTGTGCCGTTTTCCATGAGGCTCCTTCCATTAGTGCCTTCTACCTGGTATCCAGTCAGGAAAATTGCGCTTTTTGTATCATTCATCAGCTGTTCTATATAGCCGAGTACGGGTCCACCGTCCAGCATACCTGAAGTTGTTATTATTACATCATTCTCAAGTGCTTGCTCTCTCATCCGCCTTCCCCTGATCTGCGTTACCCGCCCAACAGATCTTGAAAAGTCCTTCTGAGATCTGAGGAACCCAGGTGTATTGAGGTATATCCCCGTAATTCCATTGCCCATTCCATCCACAGCGATGTTGAAGCCCATGTCACTCAGTATCATTACCAGCTCCTGAGTTCTGCCCATGGCAAATGATGGCAAAATGGCTTTACCTCCGTCCTCAACAACTTCCTTTATCCTCTGCTTGAGTCTCTTTACAACCTGATCCCTCTCCTCATGGTTCTTGCCAGCGTATGTACTCTCCATTACAAGTATATCAGCTTTTTTCGGCTTTGCACCGTTCAGGAGGAAGGTATCCTTTGTATACAGATCGCCAGTCACAAGAATGGATCTGGAATTCTCAAAATTCCACATCGTTGAGCCGGGGATGTGCCCCGCTGATTGCGCAGTGACTTGGAATGGCCCATCCACAATAGTCTCCCCGAAATTTGCTCTCTGGAATGCACTATATAGAGATGCTATGTCATCCGTATTGAACCTGGAAGGATACCCCTCAATGTTTGTGACCTTGATTGAGTCCTCAAGCATCGGACGCATACTGTTTGCTGTCATTATTGTTGAATAAAATGTTGCTTTATATTCATGATAATACACTGGCAAGGCACCCATGTGATCGAGATGTGCATGCGTCAAGTATATACTCTTCACGGGATCGGGATGCATCGGGAATTGTGGTGGCTTTTCTGGTATTACACCGTAATCAATCATTATGTCGTAATCCTTCTCGCTTATCTTTATTGCTAATCTGCCTACTTCTTCTGCTCCGCCTAAAAATTTTACTTTCATTTCCTATTTTCCTCAAGCTTTTGCGTTTTCAAGTGATCTTGAACAATTGCAGTTCCTCTTTCTGCTGAACCCTCTGACGGAATGCTCAACAAGTGAGGAAACCTTTTCTTCGTTTTCCTTCATAATCTTCATGACTTCTGACGCATCCACAGGCTTATCAGACCATACATCAAAATCCGTTACCGTGGCAATCATGGAATAGCACATTGCCTGCTCAATTGCAAGGTTTATCTCTGGGACGAGGGTCATGCCAATTATGTCTCCGAACTGCCGGAACATCTTTGATTCTGCCCTGGTGGAAAATCTAGGTCCCTCGATGCACACGTATGTTCCCCCATCGTGGTGGTCGTATCCTGACTTCTTCGCAGAACTTACAAGTTCAGCTGTCATGTCTGGGCAGAAAGGATCTGCGGCTGAAATATGATAAACCTCTGGGCCGTCAAAGAAAGTCAGCTTCCTCGACTTTGTGAAGTCTATGAACTGGTCGGGAAAGACAATGTCTCCCGGCTTGTAATCTTCCTTCAGAGAACCAACGGCATTAATCGCCAGCACACGCTCAACGCCTATCTTCTTCAGTGCCCATAAATTGGCCCTGTAATTTACCAAGTGCGGCGGAAAAGAGTGTTTCCTACCATGCCTTGGAATAAATGCAACCTCAATTCCATCAATCTCTCCGATCTCTATTTTGTCGGAGGGCCTGCCATAAGGTGTTTCCATATCGAGCGACTTCCCGCCATTTAAAAGGCTGTAGAGGCCACTCCCTCCAATTATGCCTATCTGCGCCATGAAATCACGTTAATGCTTGTTCAACAAACTCCTTGATGTGTGGTTGATGCTCAATTGGTATTTAACCGAATCGGAATAATAATCAATAAGAGCCAAGGATCTTTCTTATATAAGGTTGTATGCCGGACCCGTACTGTGCGGCTTTTTTTCTAAATGACCAAACATCCTCAGGCAGTTCGATCTCTTTGGCAAGAGTCCTGAGCATTATCTTGTTTGTACCGCCACTAACATTAAGATCTCTGGGCAATCCTGAGAAAATTCGTACCAGTTCCGGGTCAAGATAAGGAGTTACCAGTCTTTTAGACTTTTGATTCGCAATTTTAATTTCTCTAGGAAGCGTAAAATGAAAGAGCTTGTCCAGATGGCTTGCGTTTGTTAATCCCGGATCCTCCATGAACCTCCGGTATCCATAAAAAATTTCATCCGCTCCCTGTCCAGTGACCACGGTATCTTCAGGACACCTCTCAAGCAAATGATACAGAACAAGCTCGTATCCCATCTCTGAATGCGTAATATTAGGGTCCAAAGCCCTCAGTGCGGGAATTGAGTACTCCAGGTCCTGTCGATCGAGAATAATCTCCCTGAGACGAAATCCAAGTTCGTCGGACACATACCTGGATCGTTCCAGGTCATGGGAACCAGGAAACCCTACGGTGAATGGCTTAAGCTTGAAGTCTGATAGGGCAAGTATGATAGTGCTGTCAAGTCCACCGGAAAACCCGATTGCGGAATTTCCAGCTTTTAGGATGCTTGCCTCCAGATTTTTCTTCAGGAGTACTATTTTCTGATCCAGTTTATTCCCCACCTGGTAGTGACAGACTGCCTAATTGTTTTTTCTTTGCCCCGAGAGACAGAAAGTTGTACACTGAAGATCGTATAATTGGGAATGCACTGCCATTTCACATTTTCATTCCGATTTCGGATTCATTCGAAAAACGTATCATTTCAGACCTTTCTCTCATAATTTTCAGCCACAGAACAAAAATATGCTTTTCCTTGCCATCAACATTTTCATCGTATGGACATGAAATTGGTGAGCTAAGTAAATACAGCATGGATTTGAATAATGCTTACAGATAAGGTAGCCCGTCTATTTGCTTCATTCAGATGATTAAATGAAGGTAATGAAAATGGTAAAAATATGGCTATTGTTGTCTTTAGCGGTGCTGTAGATCGGCTCACCGGCCTTGCAGTCCTGGTAGGTGGAGCAGCAGCATCAGATATCCTAGTAGATTTGTTCCCACAGCTTTTTGGCGCCCACCCAATGAAGAAGGACATTATAGAGAACAACATAGAAATCAGCTAATTCCTAAAGCTTAAATCCAAGGTTCACGAAGGTCTTATGGTAGTCAAAACTCCTTTAATAACCAACCTTTGATCAGCAGTGCTGTTCAATCATTCCTGATCTGGAATCTCGTTTTTATGAGAGTTCCAAACTTTTTGATCGGACGGATACCGGAATAAGCTTAAGAGATCACGAAGGTAATGTAAAATATGGTTTTTCCTTCATCACAAGAGATATGGCAGAGGGAGTGGGGGCTTATGCAGCCTTTTACTTTCCTTGAATATCTTAAATAGTAATTATCACATGTTCTTACGTGGATTACGTTCCGGATACGTCCGTTATTGTTGACGGCAGGTTCAGCGCTTTCATATCCTCTAAGGAGGGGTCGCATGTCATACTTTCTGAGGCTATGCTGGCAGAAATAGAGCACCAGGCAAATGAGGGCAGGTCCATAGGCCATGCGGGGCTTGGTGAACTGAAAGCTCTCAGATCCTTGGCCAATGAAGGGAAGATATACCTGGACATTTATGGGAAGCGCCCCGGCGACTGGCAAATACGGAGAGCAAAAAGCGGAGAAATAGATGAGATCATAAGGAATACCGCTATGGAGAATGACGCAATTCTGGTCACTGGAGATAACATACAGAGGGACCTCGCCATAATTAAGGGCATACGGGTGGAATACCTTGAGGCTTCACAGAAAGCTGTAAGGAATATAGAGGATTTCTTTGACAGCGAAACCTCATCTGTGCACCTGAAGGCAAACCTGAGACCGGTACTGAAGAAAGGCATGCCAGGATTTGTGAGGATGGAGCGGCTTGAATCGGCTTCAACAAGGCAGGAGCTTGAGACAATTGCGTCGGGCATTATCAAGCGTGGGAAATTTGAGGATGAATCCTTTGTGGAAATGGACATGTTCGGGGCAACTGTGATACAGTTGAAAAACATCAGGGTCGTTATTACCAGACCTCCATTCTCCGATGACCTTGAGATCACTGCTGTCAGGCCCATAAAGAAACTAAGCCTCGAGGACTACCATCTTGATCCGAAAATCATAGACCGCCTCACAGTGGGCGCAAATGGCATTCTTGTAGCCGGTGCACCCGGAGCTGGAAAAAGTACGTTTGTTCAAGCTCTCGCAGAGTATTTCAGCTCTCTTGACAAGACGGTGAAGACCATGGAGAAGCCACGCGACCTTCAGCTAATTAATGATATTACACAGTACACGGGTCTCGAGGGATCCATGGAGAAGACGGGGGATATTCTTCTGCTTGTGAGGACTGATTACACGGTTTTTGATGAGATGAGGGTGACCTCCGATTTCCACGTATATTCCGACCTGCGCCTGGCTGGCGTTGGAATGGTCGGCGTGGTTCATGCCACCAGGCCAGTTGACGCATTCTACAGATTTATCGGTCGCATTGAATTGGGGCTTATCCCACAGGTCATAGATACTATACTATTCATAGACGCTGGTAGGGTAAGGACAGTCCTAGTTACCGAGTACACGGTCAAGGTGCCCAGCGGGATGAGCCAAGAGGATCTTTCCCGACCGGTCATCGTTGTCAAAGAATTCCCTTCGGGAAAACCCCTGCATGAAATATACACATTCGGGGACCAGATTGTAATGGTGCCAGTACAGAGAGAGGATTCTTCACTATTTTCCCTTGCAGCTGACCGCATAAGGGAGGAGATTTCAAAATACCTCAATACATCGGATGTGCAGGTGAAGATGACAACCGCAAGCAGGGCAGTGGTATCCGTACCGGAAAAGTACATCCCGAGGCTCATAGGAAAAAAGGGATCCAATATTTCAGAACTGGAAGAGCGTCTGAAGATCAGGATTGAGGTGGAGCCAATATCTGGTGGATCAGCCCTCCAGAAGAGACCAGTCGATGTTCAGGTAAAGAACAAGATAATGTATCTTTCAATTGGAGAGAAGAACAGGAACGTGAAAATCTTTCTCGACGACATAATGGTGCTTCAGGCAAGAAGTTCCGCAAAGGGAATCATACGACTGAAACTGGACAGCGACACGGGTTCAGCCATTTACCAGCAAATGAAAAATGGGAAGAAACTGGAATTCCTCCCGGAAGAATAAGTTTCACTGGCTGGATTTCGCAAACTCTACCAGCAGCCTTGTTCCGAAACCCGTAGCACCTTCTCCCAGATATGATCTTTTCGTCGATTTCTGCTGCTTCCAGGCAGTCCCTGCGATATCCAGGTGAACCCACGGTACATCGCCAACAAAGTGGCTGAGAAATGCTCCTGCTGCTTCTGCTCCAGCCTGCCTTCCGCCTGAGTTCTTTATATCCGCCACATCGCTCTTAATCTGTTCCTTGAATTCATCATCAAGCGGAAGTGGCCATAGCTTCTCCCATGAATTCTTTGAAGCTTCAGATACCTTTGCCTGCAGGACGCCGTCGTTTCCCATCATTCCGGCAATGTTATTCCCCAGTGCGACAATGCAGGCTCCAGTAAGCGTTGCAAGATCTATGACTGAGGATGGGTTATACTCCTTGATCCCATATGCCAGTGCATCTGCCAGAACAAGCCTTCCCTCGGCATCTGTGCTGATGACTTCAGATGTAACGCCGTTGTAGTGTCTCAGGATTTCGCCCGGCTTGTATGATCCTCCGCCCGGCATATTTTCAGTCAGCGGCATAAGACCGATGATATGGACTTTGATCTTCAGTTCCGATATGGCTTTAATCGCTCCAAGCACGGCAGCTGCACCACATTTGTCAAATTTCATCTCTCCCATGCCTTCTGCCGGTTTGATTGAAATACCTCCGCTGTCAAAGGTGATTCCCTTTCCCACAAACATAATTGCGGGCATTTTTGGATCTCCGTACTCCGCTATGAGAAGCTTAGCAGGTTCATGTGCTCCTCTTGAAACTCCTTCCAGCCCACCCATTCCAAGTTTTATGAAATCTTCTCTGCCCAGTGCAGTTACCTTCAGACCCTTAATTTCTCTAAGATTTTTCTCGAAAACGGAGGGGGTACCCACCGCTGACGGTAGATCGGAAAGATATCTTGTCAAGTTCGTCGCTCTTCCCAATATAATCCCGGTTTCAACTGCGCCATCTATACTTGAATCTGAAAGGATTCTGATTTCATCGACGCCTTTTTTCTTTTCTGACTTGAATTCATCGAAAGAATACATGGTGAGCTCTGCGATATAAGAAACTTCCTTTGCTTCCTTCTCAGCGGTATCCATTCCGGGCAGCAGGATTCCAATATTCCTGTATTCCTTGGTGGAAAGTTCACACAGTGCAGAAGATACTGCCATTCTCAGTGCCTCCAGTTCATAACTTTCCTTCTTTCCAGCTCCAGAGACAAGTACGGCTCTCACGGCTTTCGCGGACGGTAGAAGCAGTGTTTTCCCCTTTTTGGGTGAGAATCCCAGTCTCTCTGAGTGAGACCTTACGCCGAGTCCGTCCATAGCCTCGCTGGTGGAAGCTGGCTCAAAGTCTTCAAACTTCAGGCAAACGACCGCGTCGAGGCCTGCGTATTCCTCTGATTGTCCTGTGGTTACATTCATGATACGAAGAGCCCAGCATCAAGCTTAAAATTTGCGTCACCTTAATTAAAATGAATGGAATGTGTCGGTATATGCAGTGTTCACTCTGCGGCGGAAAGGCTGTCTACGAAGCTAAGTATAATGGCACCTACCTTTGCCGGCACCACTTCAGTGATTCCGTAGAAAGAAGGTTCAAGCATGAGCTCCCAAGGCAGATCGACCTCAGTAAACCTGAGATAAAGATATCTGTTGCAATTTCCGGTGGGAAGGACAGCTCTGTAACCCTGTACTTGTTGAACAAATTCCTGGGTAAAAGAAAGAATGTCTCATTGACCGCCTTCACCATTGATGAGGGCATCGCGGGATACAGGAATTCAGGGCTGGAATCTGCGAGGACTCTTTGCAGTGATCTGGGGATTTCTCACAGCACGGTTTCATTTGAAGAAGCCTTTGGCAGGACCATGGACGAGATTGTCAAGATTGATGGGAAGATCACACCGTGTTCACATTGTGGTCCCATGAGGAGAAAGCTCATGAACCTTCAATCCCTTGTAAACGGCAGCGACTACGTTGCTCTTGGTATTAATCTGGATGACTATGCCCAATCTATTCTGATGAATGTCGTTAAAGGAGATTACGAAAGAATGATAAGAATGGCACCACACAAAATAAAGAAAGATGGGCTTGTAAGGCGGATTGTCCCATTGCGCCGGGTTCCAGAGAAGGAGGTGGCACTATACGCAGTCCTTAATGGAATCAAGTTTGACGGGGGATGGTGCCCGTATTATGAAAGGGCCCAGAGAAATATCTACAGGGATATAGTGACAGACCTGGAGGAAAGAACTCCTGGATCAAAGTTCGCCATCTCGAATTTCCTTGATGAGCTGAGGGATCATGTCGCGGATAACAGGTTACCAGCAGAAATGAAGAGATGTGTTAGATGCGGGTCGCCAACAACTGGAGAACTATGTGCTGTGTGCTCCCAGATCGAAAACATTGATCTGGTTTTACCTGAGAATGAAGCGGAAATGAATCAGAAAAGATCGCGATAAGTTGGGACGCCTGCTGGCACCGAACCCTCCTGCAAGAAGATTTAATTTTCATTAGAAAAATGCTGATTTTCGAAATATTTAATACAAACATGAATATTTAGATTGGCTTCGCCATACGTTCTGGATCGCTTGCTTGTAAGGGGCTGTAGCTTAGCTTGGTTAGAGCACCCGGCTGATAACCGGGAGGTCACCGGTCCGAATCCGGTCAGCCCCATTTAGAAATGTAAGCAAGTCCGCTAAAAACTTCGGAAACCACGTAGGAAGTTTTTTTATCTCATGGATAAAGTAAAGCTTCAGCACGCATGTTGGGCAAGGGGTCACAGGCATAAAAAGAAGTATGCAAAACACTCTCTGGATTGACAACAAAGCAGTCGAAAGGCGGCAAACCTGCCGAGATGATAATATACAGATCTAATGAGTAAAAATACCTATTGGATCTATGCAGGAAGTAGTGCATAACTGAGTCCATATTGTAGTTAAGAGCATGTAGGAGTTTGTATTCAAAAGGCCGTCATACTATAAATTAGGAATATTTATTGCTTCTTCAGAAGTAGCATGTAATGTTCGCTCACTCCTATAGTCTCAGGTTCTTCACAAATACTAAAGTGTATGCTGAGCCACTTGTTCCATCTAATTTTATTCTTCCTTAATTTGGCAATCTAATTGCCTCTATAAGATGCAAAGTCTTCAAACGCCGTCTTTGCCAAAACCTTTACATCGCTTCTGAAAAACCCTCCGAATTCATTTGGATTTAAGCCATGGAAGGGCATGAAGCCAAACCCACCGGAGTAATCTCCGGTACTTGCCCATTTGCGTATATAATTGGAATCCAAATCCGCTTGATAAATGCTAACGGTTCCACCAAATAGCATAAGACGTCCTATTACGGATACAAAGATATTTTTATCATGCCTGGCTATCCTTTTCAATTCTTTAGCTGCAGCAGTCTTTTAACATTAGACATAATATGCGACATAGATCCGTCTAAGCATACAACAGCATCATACTGAGCGTCTTTGATCATATTAAGGTCCTGGCGCAAATCCTACGTATGCGCCTTTAAGCTCTGAAGATAAACCTTCGCGTTTGAATCTTGCTACCAAAGACCTTATGTTCTCTTCTACTTGATCCACTGCCATTATGTCATAGCCTTGCTTGGCAAACCATAAAGAATATCTTCCAGCCCGCATCCTATGTCCGCGATCAAGCCATGTTTAGCAGATATTCTTTCATGTAATGTACTGTTGTGGTATACTCCATTATCCCAGTGCTTTTAGTAAGTCTATTCCATTCGTGTTCAACACTAGTGGAGTAACCTTTTATAATCTCTTTCTTGTACTCGTTTATTTGCATAGCCACTCAAGCACTGTTTTTAGTTCAAGCACAGTATCCCATACTACAGATATTTTTTAAGATGACTTTTTGCCTCGTTAATCCATCTCTGATTGTTCTTGAGATGATATTCTGTCCAACCTAATTCATTATTGCATTTTTTGTGTAAGATGCCCAGGATGCAGCCAGCTATGTGGCTCATAACTGCCCTGCCATCTTGATGTTGCCTTTCTCAACAACCTGTCCATTTCTTCCTTATTTGGGACTCCCTCGTTTTCCAAGGTAAGATAAAGATTTTCCCCCTGTTAAGATTTATATATGTATCGCCCTGTGCACAGTGACCCGTGATTTTAAGGGATAAATCCTTAAGTTTCCAGATTTACACCGTCTGGGAAATGCCTAGCATAAACATATGTATTGAGGTCAGATATTCTGTCATGGAACAGGTCAGAAATAATGTATCCGCTGACTGATTTGCAGATTATATACTCAATAATTTCTGGTTTCTTGGTTGGTTTCACTCTGGGTTTAATAGGCGGTGGTGGATCAATACTTGCAATTCCACTTCTAATATATTTTGTCGGTTTTGATCACCCTCATATGGCGATCGGTACCACTGCACTCGCTGTTGGAATCAATGCCTATCTGAATTTGATTCCCCATACTCTTAAGAAGAATGTGAACTACAGCATCGGCACCATTTTTACCATACCCGGAATAGTAGGCGTTCTCATAGGGTCTGAACTAGGGCTTTTAACTCCTGGAACTTATATTCTTTTCTTCTTTGGTTTCTTGATGATAGCTATCTCAGTATACATGCTCAACAGAAAAGGCGTAGAAATGTCCACTGCACAGAGATTGGATTCCATCTCCTATCCAAAGCTCGTATTTGTGGGACTTCTGGTAGGCTTTGCGTCTGGATATTTTGGCATAGGCGGCGGGTTCCTCATCGTCCCTGGTTTGCTGTTTGGCGGCGGCCTTAACATAATTCAGGCAGTGGGAACCTCTCTGATGTCTGTTGGAACATTCGGTATAGTGACGGCTATCCGTTATTCGATCGGTGGTGAATTGGATCTTCTGATCAGCGGGTTCTTCATCGCTGGAGGGGTCGTTGGAGGTTGGATGGGTGCAAGATTCGCGAGCAGGGTTCCAAAGAGAAGATTGACCCAAATGTTTGCTGTCATCGTCCTAATAGTTGCAATCTACATAATTTACCAGAACTATACAGTAGTATTGCACTTCTGATCGGTAATTACATTACTGCAATATGGCTTAAATTTACCTCAGTGCAACGTTGCAGGGGTTTCAATCTGTAAAGGGTATTTGCCTGCAAGTACAAGAGCCACTTCCAGATCGTTGATCCTGATGATTATCATGGCTATACTGGAAATCCAAAAGTAAAATAATACCCTTAACGCCACTGTTTTAGATTTTGCATCTCCGGAAACCAATACTGTTCATATTTACCTGCAAAGTTTAGGGTGTTGGACCTGAGAGAGGACACACTTTACTGAGGTCAGTAAGTTTCCTGGAGATTAGATTACCCGAAAGAACTGTCAGATCAATTCCTGGCATGATAGAAGTGTGATCGGTTTTAAATGCAGGGTTAGATTCGCAGATTGATCAATAAGCATGGCTGCCGAAATCTTTTACGATCTTACAGGTGCCAGAAAAACTATGAAATGGCTTAGAGGCCAGATAACCGAGATCAGGAAGCTTCTACGCATGGGAGAGGAGGCCATGTCCTCTTATGATCTTGACTCAGCAGACACCTACACGCGGAATATGCAGGACATACTAGACCGGATCAAACGGAAGAAGATTATCGTAAGAGACCAGGCGTTCACCCTAGTTGATTTTCCAGCGCTGATCAATGATATGCCAGCCTACCTTTGCTGGAAAGAGGGAGAGGATGATGTGACATACTGGCACTATGCGGATGAGGGTTTTGCGGGAAGAAAAAAAATAACTGGCGAAGAGAAGATCCTCAGCTATCTCTGACCTTTCAAGGGTTACTGGATTTAATCTTTTACAAAACCCTGGCCTGGTTATGTTTGGGGTGAATTAAGATATTCTACTTTTATCTGCCAGTCTCTCTTGTTCTGTATTACTGAGGCGGTTAGGCCGGAAGATCTTATGATTGAGAGGTTCCTTTCGGCTTCAGCCTCGGACTGACAGTGAATGAAGAGTGAGTCAAAACCTAGTTCCGGCATTTCTGACTGGTTTCCGAGTATAGCTCGTATCCTGTCTAGGGATTCTATGAAACTCCTCTCGTCCACATGCATTTTCCCTTCCCTTATTCGGTCTATACCTCTTTCCCTCAGGCTCTTATAGATGAGACTGTTGATCTTCCCGGAGATCTGTCTTCCGGACGGTGTGGTAAAACCAGTTGCTGACATGAATGCACCAAATATAAGGGCAACTCCGCCAACGATAAAAGAGCGTGCGAGAACTGCGTACACACCGATAGCCAGTGCGGCTATGCCCAGTGCCGTTCTATACAAATGCACATCGACCATAAATAGAACCTGTCTAAAAGCTTTATGAATGTGAGTCTTTTAACCAATCCAGTAGCTCATAAGGACATCATCGACATAATTCCCGTCTATTATGAACTGCTTCTCCTTGTTTCCTTCGACGATGAAGCCTATTTTTTTATAGACCTCTATTGCCCTTGTATTAGTTGAGAACACCTCAAGCCAAATTTTCTCTATCCCCTTAGACTTTGCCCATTCTACTGCACTTTTTATCAATCTTGTACCGTGCCCCATTGACCTGTGGTTTTTCTTTATGGCTATTCCCAGGGAGGCCGTATGGTGGTTTTTCTTGAACATGCCTCTTTGGAGAGTCAGGACGCCCACGATCTCTGGTCCATACTCAAGAACCAGCGTAAGGTCCTCAATGTTCCTGAGCCTGTCCTGCTCGCCCCTTTCAGTGAGCAGATAATATTCACTGACCAAGAATGTGTGCTCATCCATTACAGACTGCATGCATTCAATTATCCCCTTTGCATCCGATATCCTTGCTTCTCTTATTGCATATTCCTGTGGATCGATTGATTTCTTCCTAAGCATCTTACAACACTGACAGCCCTATTTTTTAGACAGCATGTTCTTCAGAGTCTGGTGCAGGTTGTTTATCTCCCCCACAACTTCTTCAGATTCGGCTAAAACGCGTTCTTTGTTTCCCACGAATTCAGGAGATATTATGGCTCCTTCCTTAGATGCGAGAATTATGTTGTCATGCTCAAGCATTCTGAGGCTGTACCGGATCTTATGTCTTGGTATGCCCGTTTCCTGTGAGATCTTTATGATGCCCTGAGGTTGTTCCTTAAGAAGATTCTCGATAATTGATATGTGTCTTCGCAGGTTTTGTATGTCTCTTCTGATTTCCCTGAAAATTGACTGGCCTTCCTCGACCATGTCCCTTCAGTTTAAGATGGAATATTAAGATATTGCCTCACCATTTGTCCTTCCATTGCCGTTCATTTAAGGGCTTACTTGTACTGTGAATACTGTCTACGGATAAATCTTCTTTTCCCCGTCAAAAATTTCAATTTCACCAGCAGTCCCAACAAGCTCCCTTATTTTGGAATCCCGCTGGGAAATGTATTCATCGAACCTTTCAGGGTGCTTTGACTGGGCTTTAATCTTAAGTGCATTTGATCTGAGTGATGCCTGCAGTTTTATCTCAAACTTCTTCCTTTCTTCAAAAATGGTCAGATTAATGGTCTTCACCATCGGAGAATTGATTCCGGTTCACTTAATAAAAGTTTTCCGAAAACACCAAATGGTTATTTGAAACGTAACCATGGTCCAGCGTTATGCAGATCGACCTGGTCAAGGAAAACGAATTCACTTACAAGATACCTGTGCAGAAGGAAAGAGGCATGAGGGTACCCGGTATAATTTATTCAACTGAAAAAATGATGGACACAATGAGGGATGATCCCTCACTGGCGCAGGTCATGAATGTTGCTACACTTCCCGGCATCGTCAAGGCTTCAATTGCAATGCCCGACATTCATCTGGGTTACGGTTTTCCCATTGGCGGGATCGCTGCGTTCGACAGTGAGACGGGCATCGTTTCTCCTGGAGGCGTGGGATATGATATCAACTGCGGTGTCTCGCTGATGAAGATAAACGTATCATATGGAGAAATTTCTCTGAAAATGAAGGAAGTTGTTGATGCCGTGTTTCAGGCCGTGCCTTCGGGCATGGGATCAAATTCCAGGATAAGGATAGGCAAAAGCGAAATGGATGACATATTGCAAACTGGGCTGAAGTGGGCGCTGGAAAAGGGATATGCAACTTCAGAAGATATTGAATCCACCGAGGAAAACGGAACAATGGAAGGATCTGATCCTGCGGACGTTTCAAGCGAGGCAAGATCTAGAGGGATGAAACAAATTGGAACTCTAGGAGCAGGGAATCATTTCCTCGAAATTCAGAGAGTACAAGAAATCTTTGACGGAAGTGTCGCATCCTCATTCGGTATAGAGTCCGAGGGCCAGATAACTGTTATGGTGCATACAGGGTCAAGGGGCCTCGGCCATCAGGTTGCCACTGATTACCTTAAGAGACTGAACGAAAGTGTTCCTGGTCGGGTGATATGTCAACATGACAGGCAGCTCATTTCGGCAGAGATCAACTCAAGAATTGGCCAACAGTATCTCTCGGCGATGAAGGGAGCAGCGAATTTCGCTTTCGTAAACCGCCAGATCATACTTAGCAGGGTCAGGGAGGTCTTTGCGAAGGTTCTCGGAAGACCGGAGGATGATCTGCAAATGAAGCTTGTATATGGGCTCGCGCATAATATAGCAAAGGTCGAAAAACACACAGTAGACGGAGAAAAGATGATTCTCATGGTTCATCGGAAGGGTGCCACCAGAGCTTTTCCCGCTGGCGCTCCTGGCGTTGGCGCCAGATTCATGAAAACCGGTCACCCCGTTCTTGTACCGGGGGACATGGGAAGCGCCTCGTACGTGATGGTTGGAGCAAAGAAATCACTCGACGCAAGCTTCGGATCATCCTGCCATGGCGCAGGTAGGCTATTGAGCAGACAGAAATCCCTGAGGAATTTCAGCGATACATATGTGCAGGGAAAACTGTCCGCGGCCGGCGTCATCGTTAAGTCAGCCTCCAGGAGGGTACTCATTGAGGAAGCCCCGGGAAGCTACAAGAACATAGATGAGGTAGTATCGGGTGTTGTCGGAGCTGGCCTCGCAGAAAGAGTGTCGAGGCATGTTCCGGTCGGTGTGGTGAAGGGATGACTGTCAGGAATGCTAAAACTATCTCTGGAAACATATTCTGGGAAGGGGAATTCCGGAATGGAACGATTATAGCTGACGGGGGCAGGCTGGTATTTGAGGAGGGAGAATCTGCCGAACATAACACCATTCTTCCTGCCCCAGTGAATGCACACACCCACATTGGAGATTCATTTATAACTCGCGAACCGACAGGAACACTTGCTTCCATAGTCGGACCCGGTGGGTTCAAGGAAAACGAACTTGGAAGAGCCAGTTCTGGTACAATTGCTGCAGGTATGCGCCGTACCATTGACTACCTGAAAAGGATCTGTTCCCCGGTGATCATAGATTTCAGGGAATCGGGGGCAAGCGGTGTGATGGCAATGAGAAGCGCACTCACAGATTCCGTAATGCCAATAATCCTTTCCAGAGGTTCAAGCAGTGAAGAGTTGATCTCTTCAATCAGGATTTCAGATGGTATTGGCATAAGTTCCGAGAAGGATCTTGACCATTCCCTCATAAACCAAGCCTCAAAAATTGCCAAGGACAACGGCAAAATATTTGCCATCCATGTGAGCGAAGTCGAGAGGGAAAACATGGACTATGTCATATCCTTACAACCAGATTTTGTTGTTCATGGCATCAATGCATCAATAGAAGATCTTGAAAGTCTGGCCGATAGGAAAATTCCCTTGGCCATAACACCTCGGTCCAATTATTTTTATGGAATGCGCCCAGATTATTCACTTATGACAGACAGCGGCATTGAAATGATGCTTGGAACAGATAATGCCATGATAACTGCACCTGATATCTACGCTGAGATGGATTTTCTCTATCGGATCCAGAAAAGCGTCAACAGAATCTCTCCTGATGACATAATTAATATGGTATTCATGAACCCATACAAGCGCCTTGAAAGGTATCTGTCTGAGCAGTCGCGGTTATTCCTGCAGTTCCCCCATGTAAGAATATCAAGTTATGAAATAGTTACGAGAGCAAGCCAGTTTGAGAAGAAATTAGTCAGGATATCGGACGTTACTCACTCATAACCTGTTCAGCTTCCACTTTTAAGCTAACATATATTTCCGGTAATATCCTGACCAGTCTCATTAACAAATAAAAAACTGGTATAGCGGTGATTCTGCAGGAATGAATTTCCTGTCTGACACAAACTTTTATAAGAAAAAATTTCCTTAGCCCTTACCGCAAGAGGAAGATTAGAGTGAAAAAGATTCAGGTACTAGCTGTATTCGTAGCAATTGCAATGATTGGAAGTGCTTTCCTGGCCATGGGTTCGGCCGGTGCAACCAGTCCACAGACAGGTTCTCTCAGTTTCAGGATATTGTTTGTCGGCGGTGGAAACTCCGCGCCCGCGAACTCAAGCACTGTTGTAATGCTTGAGACCCCAGATGGGCACGTGCTATCAACACAGTATGGACCAACAGTAACGTTCAGCTCCCTGTATTATGGGAATTATTCGGTGGTGGTTCCGGCACAGTACCTCCCAGGTTTCTATGGAGCTCCGGTAGTGTTAAACCAATCTTACTACCCAGTTGCGCTTGATTCCAGCACCAACGGAAAAGCATTTACAGACACCCTATATGTTTCTCCAACGTATAAGGTGAATGTCTCCGTGAGCAATATTGCCTCCGGGAGCGCTTCCATTTCGTTCAGGAGTGTTCAGGGGTTCGCTTTCAAGAGCGTCTCCGTTACCGAGACAAATAATTACACTTTTGTCTATCTTCCGTCGCAATATTATGCCGTGTTAGGCTATAATGGAGCTACGTACGCGTTTCAGGAATTCAATGTTGGCCCCAGTGTCAAGCTCGATCTTCGATCGGGATCTCCGGTTTCCGGTTTTGTTTCCACCACAAATGGTGCAACTCTTTCACCGGTTGATGTAACTGTAATTAACGGGGCATACCACAATTACACCGTGTCCACATTCCCAGGAAGTACCTTCTCCGTTTACGAACCAAGCTGGTCTGGATATACACTGCTGGTAAGTTCACCTGGCTACAATGTCAGCAGCTATAGCGGATCAATGCTTACTTCAGGTAAAGTCCTCGATGTCATACTCCAACCTTCCAACAGCACCGTAACTTACAATTACAACCTGAGCCACAACCTGCAGTATCTTAACCTTACTGTAAAATACAGCATAACAAATGATACTACGATTCCCCAGTTTGCAAACGCCAGTGTCGGTTCTCTGTACTGGCAGCTTCTGCTTGATAAGGCCAGCTCAAGCAACATTGACAGATACGTTAACTCCACAATTGTCAATTATACTGCAAACACCTTCCTTGTGAATGGGGTATATTATTACATTTCGTCTCCACTAACCTTGTCTAAAGCTGTCCAGACCTTTAACGCGGGAAGCCCCCCGACCAATGGTTTCACAGCTGAGCTAACGGCACAGTACAAAAACATTAGCTCGATAAAGACCTCGATTTATAACGGCGCATTCAACATCAATGTTTACGCCATCGGTTCCCAGTATCAATATGGAAAGCTAGGTTACCAGTATAACATCACATATAACAATACGGGCATCGCCCTCAATTCATCTTCCTCCAGCAATGTCAGGCTCTCCAATAGCCCAATTATCATTCCGGCGCAGTCCTCCAGTGGCTTAGTCACCCTGACTCTGCAGCCCGTAAAAAATGCAACGGTTACAAACTCCCTGATACAGTTTCAGATAGCTGGAAAAATTGTAAACAATATATTGAACTCATCACAAGGCAATACTGTATTTGCTTCCCCTATCAATTCCCCTGTGACCATGAACGTTTCCAACGCTTTCTATAACCCAGTCACCGGGCGCGATGATTACCAGAATGCAATTTTCAATTGGGCGGTTGTTAATGCCACAGGCAAAACAACCAATACAAGTTCCAACATAATAACTAAATTTGCCAATGGAAATAACACCATCTACCTTAACTGGACAAGTGGCTCTGGGGCACATGGAAGCACGATGTTCTATGTCTACGGATCCTCTGGCAAACCCACTGTGGTTTACAATATAACCTCACAGGGAAAGACCATTGAAAATAATACGGCATCATCGTCGCCAGTCAAAATATTTGTGAACCAGACACAGACCACAGACTACTCTTCCTATTACTCACATCTCAATTTAACCGCGGGAGGCAGAACATATCAGGTCCCACTCAGCTTCAACTGGTCATTCCCGACGTCTGTAAGCCTTTCTGCCAATACAAGCTATGTGTTCCAGAAGCCCAACCTCACTCAGGGATACCAGTACATTTACCTTAACGTATCCTCTGTTTCTGGGAATGCTTCCATAGTGTTCGTAGTGACAGTTAACGATACGACTCCACCGGTACCTGTTGTAACAATAAAAAACCCTAAGGGGCAGGTTGTGAACAGCCCAATAGCAGGACAGAATATCACTCTTTCTGCGGCGTCTTCCTATGATCCATACTACAATTCCACATACTTCTCCAACCATCCCAGCCAGAGCCTCAACTATACGTGGAAAATAGAGAGTGCCAGTGGCACTGTACTTTCCCCGTCATCCACAACTTATACAAGCCTTTATGGCAACAGCCATTCAATGACCTGGAACGTTCAGTTTAACAACGTCAGCAGTGTTCGCATAGTCCTGTCAGTCAAGAATCCGTCACAGATATCCGGAGTGTCAAATCAGACCTACTCAATGGTTATCGACTCCCCGTACATCACGGTAAACAACATATATCAATTATCCGGCCTTCAGCAGGGCATCTCACACACCATATACGTGAACTTCACGAACACAGGTACAGTGACGGCTAATAACGTCACCATTGTAGTAACCGTGGGTGGATCTCAGGTGGCAAGCAAAACGTTCACATACCTGAACCTGACCCCAGGATCTTCCGCCAATGAAAGTCTGTCCTGGACTCCGAGTTCCTCTGGTTCATTCCAGATTGTTGCGGCTGGCCATGCAAACGGAGAGCCCAGCTTCATGACCTCCCTCGGAGAGATGACAGTGTCCGCATCCATAGCCACTTCTCCATACACTACGCCGCTTATAATAGTCGGAGTTATTGCTGTCATCGTAGTAGTAGGGTTCGTGTATTACAGGATATCCTCAAGGGGAAGCAGAACCACGGCGATAAAGAAGAGAGAAGATCAGAAAAAGCCGCCTCAACCCCCAGAGAAGAAGAAATAAAATTAGTACACTACCAACATTCTTTTTTTTTGTTTGAGGGTTTTGATATATATTTACATTTCATCAACGTTAGATATTCCTATTATTTTGCATGCGTCATCTAGAATTGTTCGAAACCCCTTTACAAGAGATATTCTACGGTTCCTGTCCTCCGTGGGAGAGTTTAGTACCGGGCACTGCGTGTAGAAATCATTGAACGCCTTTACAAGACCGAGAAGATAGTTTGAAAGCGTATCCGGCCGGAGAGTCTTTGCTGCCTCCTCCAGAACGTAAGGATAGAGATACAGCCTGTGAACAAGTGTCTTTTCCGCATCGTTGCTGAAATGCAGATCTGAAACATCGACCTTGTTTGTCTTCGCAAGTATGCTGGAAGCCCTGGTATGCGAATACATTATGTACGGGGCAGAATCTCCTTCAAAATTCAGAGCCTCACTCCATCTGAAGACCATGGCCTTCGAGGGATTTACCCTGATGATATTGAACCTGATTGAAGACCTTGCCACGCTCTCGGCAATGGTTCTCAATTTTTCCTCCGGAAGGTCCGTTCGCTTTTCCCTTACAATGGAGAGAGCTTCTTCCTCAGTACGTGCAATGAGATCCCAGGCTGATACTACATTTCCTTTCCTAGTGGACATTTTTCCGGTGTCAAGAGAAATGAACCCATAATAGACGAAATCTATCTGCTGCTTCAAGCCCATGAGGTTTTTCAGCACATATGTCAAGTGCTCGCCGTGGTTTTTGTGATCTTCACCCAAAACGTCGATGAAGCGATCAAAATTCAGAGCCTTGAACATGTGGTATGCGACATCCCGCGCAAAATAGAGAGAAGTCCCATCTTTTCTCTTCAGGAAAACCTTGGTTCCGTCTTCCATGGTGATGTACTTTGCTCCATCCTCGTCCTTGAGGTTTTCTGAGAGATCCTCCATTACGCGTTCGACGTCTCCTCCCAGAAGGAAATCTGACTCCCAGATATAGTCCTCAATGTTAATATCCAGCTTGAGCAGAGATTCCCTGATGTTATGAAGCATTATCGAGGCAATTTCCCTTATCTTCATTATAATGGATCTGTTTCCACTTTCATATTCAGACACCAGCTTGTTCACTTCTTTCGCGATTTCTGTGTCTTTCTCCATGTCCCTGTAGATATCCTGGTATCCTTTCAACAATGATTCTGGCGTCGCTATTTTGTTTCCATTTCTCAGGTAAGCATCATAGAGTGTGATCACCTGCTTTCCAGAATCGTTAATGTAATATTGGGTTGAAACCCTGTAACCGTACCGCTTGAGGAGCCTTGCAAGTGAGTCACCTATTATGGGGTTTCTCACCCTTCCAACGTGAAGGGGCCCTGTAGGGTTTGCGCTGGTATGTTCAACAAGTATTCTCTCCGGGTCCTGGAATGTGTCTGGATATTGACCGGTTCTTTCAATACTCTCTTGTATGGCTAAGAACATGCTTTCCGTACGCACCATGAAGTTGATATACTGTCCGGAAAGATCAATGCTTTCTATGTAATACTCTCGCTGAAGGGCCTCTTTCAACGTACCGTATATTTCCTCTGGCGTGGTCTTCCTGTCCTTTACGATCCTGAAAAGCCTGAGCGTGAAATCCCCATGTCCACTATTATCCAGCAGGAGGTCTTTTTCATTCATGCCTGGTAACAGGGAAGTAAGTGACTTGTGAAGCTTTGATTTAAAGTCTTCAAATAATAACACAGGCAATGATTAACGGTTTCTATAAAGCTTTTTTGACCTGCCCGTCAGTAGCGCCCTCTATCCCCACTTCTCGCAAATCTCTGATAAACCCGGGATAGCTCTTGTTGATGACACCAAGGTCATGAAAAAGGGTACGACCATTTGCGGCGACAGCCGCAATGATTGCACTCATTAACATCCGGTGATCAGAACCTGTATATTCCTGTGGTGTTTTCAGGCTCCCTCTAGCTATTGACAATGATCCGGAGAGTGACGTTACGCTGGCGCCAAAGAGCTCTCCCATCTTTGCAATTCCAGATAGTCTGTCCGATTCCTTTGTCCTCAGGCGATCAGGATTCAGGATGGAAATACCATTGGAAGAGAATATACCAATCACGCCTGCAGGAGGGCAGCTATCAGGTACTTCAGAAGCATCTATGCTGATGGCATCGTACTCTGAGGTGGCGGCTATCACTTCGAATTTCTCGCCAGATATTGTTTTTATTCCCCCCGCGGAATGGGCAACAAGAAGATCGAGTGTTTTCCTGTCTGCCTGCAGGCTGTCTGATTTCAGCCCAAGTATTTTGATTCCAGCATCAGATGAAAGAGATCCAAGAACCACAGGAAAGAGCGCTGATGAGTAATCTCCTTCGATCCAGAACTTCCTCGCCGGCGATCGTCTCCCGATATATTGATATCCTTCGCAGCTCGATAATACCTCATATCCAAACTGCTTCAGCGCGTCCACCGTGATTTTCACATATGAAATCGAAACGGCATTCCGGGTCTCCAGATACTGGTCACTTTCCGTCAAAGAATTGAAGAGGATCATGGAGCTGACAAACTGTGAGCTAACAGACTGATCCATCAGCACTTTGGCCGGGTGTCTCCCGGTGGCGTCCATCACTGTGAAACCGTCCTGCTTAATGGTGAAGCGCACCCCACATTCCGAAAGACCTCTTATCAGGGGATCTATTGGTCTCATTGCCAGTCCAGTAGACCCCGTGAATTCCGTCCTGCAGCCCATGGCAGCCAGGACACCTATTGATAGCCGGTACAGTGTTGCCGATTCTCCAACATTCACCTTCACAGGACATTGAAAGTCCGGATCGATAATGACCGTACTACCCTTCAGGGTGACAGTTGAGCCGCAAGACCTCGCGAGGTTAATCGCAGCATTTTCATCATCGCAGAACGATATATGATCCAGGATCACCTGTTCACGCCCAACCATTGCCAGGAGGATCATCCTCTGAGAATAGCTCTTGGACGATGGGACTGTAAGCGATCCCCTTATCTCTCCATGGAAAAAGCTCATTCCAGTCATAGTTTTTCGACTCTCATTCCCTCGTCAGTGAAAGTCGTTTCCACGCACTTGAAACCTGTCGATGGAGGAAATTGGCTGATAGCGTCATCCTTTCTTTTTCTATCCTGAAACACAGCGAAAATAGCTGGTCCTTTGCCACTCTGTGAGACAAACCTCGCACCCATGTTCCTGAAATATGAAATGATATCGCCGTTCAGACCTGTGTATTCACCCACGAACATGCCGTTCAGAGTTGCGGCTTCAAGAATATAGCCGCCGGAAACAAGTTTTTTAAGAGGCTTCCAGGACTCTTCTGCCCTTTTCATCTCTCCTGTATCAATAGACCTGGTTTCCCTGTATTTCTCGGGGTTATACGCAATTGCAAGATACCCGGCCGGTGCCCTGATCCTTTTCAGGATCTTCATTGTCCTGTTGTTGGTGAGGCATGCCCCCCCATAGTATGAAGAGCAGAGATCGTCGTATGCCCCTGTCAGAGAAGTGCCATTTACTAGGGACGCCTGAGCCGATAATTGAAGGAGTTCAGTTTCCGAAATCTTGATGTTGTTTATGGACAGGAAACCAGCTACTATAGCCAGAGTGAAAGCGCTACTGCTCTTCAACCCCTGTGATTGCGGGATATTGCTCTCAATAGTGAGTGACGGCGTCTGGGAGCCGGGATATTTTGCGCTAATAAAATCAAGCGTCTTCCTCGCTTCTCTTGATATCCCGTCCGGCGAAAGAGACAGTGAAAATCTCACACTGAGATCCAGGCCAATCGCAGCAGATGAACCCACTTCCTGAGAAAAAGCGGATATAACTGATATACCGCCGTGGCATCTTACTTCCACTTCACTCGTAACTCATTACCTCTCTGAGGATTTTCCTGACATCATCCAGGTTCACTTCGTTTCCGAAAAGGATCTTCATTGTTTCAAAGGCTTGGTACACAAAAAGATCTTCACCAGTAACGATCCGGGAACCGTTGGCGGCCATCCGGGAGAGGAATTTTGTCACTGCCGGATTATAAACCACGTCTATGCCTATCTTCGCACTGTCTATGGTACGATCGGTGAAGGGACTCGCAGAAACCTGCGGAAAAGTACCTATGGGAGTGCAGTTGATTAGGACGTCGTACTGGTGAAGTGACGCCTCAGTCATGGATATGATTTTACTAGCCCCTGTGACTGGGGTTCCGGCAAGTTCCTTTCTCGCGTTTCCTGGTTCCCTGGAGGCTACATGAAAGGCTTCCGGCCTGGATGTGTTGAGGATGTGAAACCCCACCGTCCTGAATATACCACCAGTGCCAGCCACGAGGATGCGTTTTCCGTTGAAATCCAGATCCCTCACCGCAAAAGAAAACCCAGCAAGGTCTGTATTATAACCGACGGCTTCTCCGTCTGTAATCCTGACCAGATTCACTGATCCTATTTCCCGCGCCTTAGGGTCCATAGAATCCAGATGCTGCAAAATGGGAATCTTGTGCGGGGCAGTCACATTGTATCCGCAGAAGTGTTCCCTGGAAGCCTTAACGAAGATCCCCAGCTCCCTGCTCTTTATATCAAGGGATGCGTAGAAAGCGTCTATATTGTGTTCAGAGAAGATGCGGTTAAAAATAGCGGAACTTTTTGAATGGGTGATTGGGGACCCTATGACACCGCAAAGCTTCATATGGATGTTCTCGCGATAGACTCATTGCTGTCCATATAGGACCGGATGTGGCTCCTTATGGCTTCCTGATCGATGGATACGTCCGTCATCACGCCAAAGTCGGATGGTATTCTCATGGCTATTCTGCCGTCTGTCGCTTTCTTATCGTTCCTGATGAACGATACAAGGCTATCCAGGCCAAGCGATCGCAGCTGTATTCTGGGTATGGAATACTTATTCATCAGCGCGGTAAGGGAGGATCTTACTGCCCTGTCTGTCAGTCCCATCGTCTCTCCCATGTAAAGTTCCACAAGCATACCGGTCGCGACTGCAATTCCGTGATGGATCGAATTCTTGGATACGGATTCAATAGCGTGGGCGATGGTATGCCCAAAATTCAAGTCCCTTCTTTCACCATGGGTTTCTCTGAAATCCCTCGAGACCCTGTCAGCTTTCAGTTTTAGAGAGAGAGATATCAGTCTCTGCAGCTGCTCGCTCTTCTGCAAACTCTCAAGATCGTCAGCATTTTCCAGAAGATTGAGCATGGTGTGGTCTCCGATGATCGCGTGTTTGACAATTTCTCCAAGGCCGTCTCTTATGGTATCCGGTGGTGAGGCCCTTACAAATTCCACATCCACTATGATCTCCTTAGGATTGTAGAATGTTCCTATGGCATTCTTCACTCCGGAGAAATTGATCCCGTTCTTTCCACCGAGACAGCTGTCAGCCTGAGACAGAAGCGTGGTCGGAATCGCCATGAGGTCAATTCCCCTCTTGTATGTAGATGCCACAAAACCAGCTATGTCACCGACGGTTCCCCCGCCAATGTATACAAGCAAGGAATCCCTGGGTATCCCCCTTTCTATGAGGACTCTCATGATCTTCTGGTAGTTTCTGATACTCTTCAGCGCCTCCCCATCATTCAGGGTTATCTTTGTCAGCTCCCCGCGAATTGACTTCAGTTTAGGAATGGTATCGGAGAACAATTCTTCCACAGTTTTGCTGACCATCAGCACAACATGGCTGTATCTGTCGACCTCGTCGACCATATGAGAAACGGTTTTTTCTCCAACTATCAGGGATATTTCATCACCATTAACACTCAGAATGGAGCGCTCAGCATTACCCGTAATCTTCCAACACCCGTGTATCAATAATATAAGGAAATATAATTTTTCGTATCTGCCTCATGTTCCTGGTTTTATTCTGCCGTATAGGGGCATGGATATGGCAAAGAAAATGACAGTGAGAGCCAGAACCAGCTCGAGATCGAACATTGTGCTCGAGGTAATGCCAAACACTGTGGCGTCTCGCAGGATGTTTGAAACATAGCTGAGAGGGTTTGCATCGGACAGGATCCTCAAGGGTTCTGGTGTCAGGCTGGTCACGCTATAGAACGCAGTACTGGCAAAATCGAGTATAAAGAAAAGGAATATTGTGATGGTCTGATATGCCTGCATCGTTCTGACAAGAATGGATAGTATCAGGAAAATGGATGAGAAAAGTATGGTGGCTAGCGTGATGGTGAGGATGACTATCCAACTGTTGGCCGCAGTGATCATGAGATTCCCCGTGGTGAAGTATGACAGAGCAACCATAATGAGGCTCCCCGCAAGTGAGAGAATCACTCCAAGAAATACTATGCCGAGCAGATAATCAGATCTCCTGAACGGTCCGGTCATGAGCTGTTCAAACATACCCCAGCGCCTGTCTGCCCATAGCATTCCACCCCCGATGTTTCCGGCAGTAAAGGTCTGAATGGCAATGATGCCGGGAGCAACAAAAACTGGGTATGATATCTCTAATGTTCCCACTGGAATGGCATGGATGAGTGATTCAAACATATTTCCCATCACCAGCAAGTACAGAGCTGGCAGCCCGAGTAAGAAAACGAGCGTGCCCGGATCTGTGTTTACGAAAAGGTTTCTTATGGTCAGCCTCACAAACGCAGGCATCCTGATCATTTGCTGACCACTTCCAGAAACACGTCGTCAAGGGTGGATTCCCTCAGGCTGATCCTGTCTGCCCTCAGGCCCTTGCGGTTCAGATAGAGTATCAGGTTTTCAAGAACACGGTCCATGTTCTTACCCACCGCCGTGATTTTTGATCCGTCCAACCTGAATTCGCGTGATCCTGAAAGATCGTCCACACCTGAAAGGAGATCCTCCTTGGTGATCTCTGAATGGTTTGATACTTCTACTTCCAGCGTCTTAAGTTGGCCAAAATTCTCCTTAAGATATTGGGAGGTGCCTTCTGCAAGAATCTTTCCTTTGTCTATGATGGCTATCCTGTCACAGAGATAATCCGCCTCCTCTAGAATGTGTGTGGTGAAGAATACCGCGAGCCCGTCTCTTGCCCTTTTTGCAACATAGTCTAGAATTCGGCGTCTCACTATGGGATCCATACCCACGGTCGGCTCGTCGAGAAACAAGAGGTCCATATCGTGCAGGAATTCCCTAGCCACCTGCAGTTTCTTCTTCTCACCACCAGATATTTCAAACGCTCTGTGTTTCCTGATCCTTGCCAGGTCGAATAGTTCGATTAACTCTTCCATCCTTGCAGACAGCGTTTCTGATGGTACCTGCCAGAGCATCCCGTAAATTTTCATATTCCTCTCAACAGAGGCAAAATCATAGGATTCGTGCTGTGCAACAACGCCTATGCGCTTCCTTATCTGGGTCGCCCTGTGCACGACATCCATACCCAGAACCTTGACAGAACCCGATGTCGGTGGGACAAGGGTCGTCAGAACTCTTATTGTGCTGGTCTTTCCTGCACCGTTTTTTCCAAGGAATCCGTAGACTTCGCCCTTCTTCACATGAAAGGAGATGTCGTCAACGGCGTTTGGTCCCGATCCGTAATTTTTAACGAGATTGTCCACAGAGACTGTATAATCGTATTCCTGATCCACGTTCCCTTAGAGTCGGCGGGAATATAGTTGTTTTCTCCAGACATGTGAGAAAACGAATAATACGAGCTTCAGATACTGACAGGTGAAAATTGGTGTGCTTGGTTTCCAGGGGGATGTTCAGGAACACGTGAACGCTCTTGAAAGGGTCTTTTCCTCCAGGGAGGGTTCCATCGTTCAGATACGGAAGTCAGGTGATCTGGACGGCCTTTCCGGGTTAATAATTCCAGGAGGGGAGAGCACCACAATTTTCAAGCTCATCAAGATGTATGACATATATGATAAAATTGTTCGCCTTGCAAAAAAGGGAATGGCGGTGATGGGCACCTGTGCCGGCCTCATAATAATATCAAGAGAAACAAATGATGATCGCGTAAAAGGGATGGGTATCATCGATGTTGAAATCATGAGGAATGCTTATGGCAGGCAGATAGATTCATTTATTGAAGTTGTTGACATAAAGGGAATTGGCAAATTTCCCGCTGTGTTCATAAGGGCTCCCATAATTGAAAGGGCAGGGAATAGTGACATAATGGCAGTGTATGGAGGAAGGCCCATTATGGTTCGCGGGGAAAATATCCTTGGACTGACATTTCATCCGGAACTCACTGAGGATCTGAGGATCCATGATTACTTCGTCTCCATGGCGGAGAGAGGTGGAGTTCCAGTGGAACTTTAGAAGGTGGTAAGATGAGAAGAACATGTCTGTATGAAGAACATACAAAACTTGGTGCAAAGATGGTAGACTTCCATGGATGGGAAATGCCGCTGCAGTATACCAGAATTCTTGAAGAACACATGGCTGTCAGGAAAAACGTAGGTATATTCGATGTTTCACACATGGGAGATATTGTAATTGAAGGAAAAGACGCTGCAAAATTCGTTGACTATATTTTTCCAACGAGAGTATCAAAACTGAATAATGGCGAATCCCTTTACACAGCGTTTCTGAATGAAGATGGGATCATAATCGATGATACAATAGTAAACAGAATGACTGAGAACAAATTCTTCTTTGTTCCAAATGCGAGTACAATAGATCTCATATATAATTGGGCTGTGAAAAACAGCAAAGGATTTGACATCAAACTGAATAACGTATCTTACGATATAGGATGCATAGCAGTCCAAGGTCCAAAGGCTGAAGAGATCATAGAAGGAACGAATTATCATTTTCCAGAACAGTTTAAATTCTCCTATGAAAAATCCAATCATATGAACAAAATAACTGGAAAAAATGATCTAATAATATCTGGAACTGGGTATACTGGAGAAAGAGGGGTTGAGATTATTGGTAGCAATGAGGATATTGTTCACATATGGCAGTACCTCATAAAGAAAATAAAGGAATACAACGGTCTTCCATGTGGTCTTGGTTCCAGAGACACACTTAGGATGGAAAAGGGCATGCTCTTATCTGGCACTGATTTTTCAATGAATCGTGATCCATTTGAGTGTTCTATTTCATTTATTGTTGATGAAGATCATAACTTTTTAGGAAAAGAAAAACTTATGAAAAGGAAAGTCTCAGATATGGAAATTTTCAGGGGATTTGTTCTTGAAGACAGGTCAATTCCAAGAGCTGAATGTATTGTGACATTTGGTGAGAAACAAATTGGAAAGATAACCAGTGGAACACTCTCGCCGGTGCTTGATAGAGGTATAGGACTTGGGTTTGTTAACAAAAAATATTCTAAAGCAGGAAATGAATGCCAAGTAAAAATACGGGATGCAGATCACAGGGGCATCATATCAAGGCCAAAAATAGTTCCATAGGAAGTCTATCCCCCCCTCACTATTTATCATATTTTGAAATAATGAGTTTGAGCCCTTTATTACCTATTATTTTGACTTTTTCATCAACAGAGAAAGTATCTGCTTCAGAAGGTATCGCACTCCATATCTGGGAATCGTAAGATATCTCGTATTCGTCATTTTTCACAGTCTTAACAACAGCCAATTCTCCAACCATGGACTCCTTCCCTGTATATGGGCCATGACCAAATGGGTATCGAACAAAAAGCCTGCCTAGCCACGCCCCTATGAAGAAGAATAATATTGCAACAAGAATTATTGTCAGGTCAAATGTGGTATTGGAAACAGCCATAACCCTCAATTGTAATCTATATTAAATATGTTATTGGATATAGAACAATCATAGAATTGACCAGATAAATTATTACGAATTATTTTATACGGTCTGGAGTTATAACCGAAAAAGGGCCGGTAGATCAGCGGTAGATCGCCTGCTTTGCAAGCAGGAGGCCTCGGGTTCAAATCCCGACCGGTCCATCACTCCTTCTCTGATAAAGATTATTAGCAGGCTTATGCATTCACAGGATGATTTAAGGTACCCGATAAGTGAAGGTGCGACTCATTCTTTTTTTCCAACATAAGGATGTGCACGCTAGCCCTTACAATTTCCGGCTCGGTACAGAATGCATGGTGCATTCTCATCCAGTTGTCCCACGCCTTCTTGTTTTTGTTGAGATCGTTGATCCCCCTTTCAGACGGAGTTTCGAGTCCTTCAAGTCCCGCCATTGCCATCACTCTTGCACCAGTGGATGAGATGAATTCCTCTTTTAGCTCCGCTGGAGAAAAATAATGACAATAATAACAGGTTACCCAAGTTCTATCTTCTCCTCTGGCTGCAAGATTGATGAAGTTGTTAGTTCCAATATCATCCGGCGATTTGTTTAGAAGTAGCGCAATTCTACCATACCTGTCCATTACTGAGATGAAAATGGTGGCCACGTCTTTAGCGACCCTGGGTAATTCCACCATGGCTTTTTGCCAGTTTTTCTTCCCACATACTAAAAACAATGGCCCACCCAGACAAAACACCGCGTCAAAGGTGTTTGCGGCAATTTCCGAGAGATCAGTTATCGCGCCTTCAACCACTCGTTTGATCTTTCCGCTTACTCAGCTTTTTCTATCTCTTCTCTGTTAGCTTTCAGATTCTCCTTTGAGTAGTCCAAGAGAATCACATCACATCCACGCTTTGCAAGCGCTATGGTATAGATTCCCGTCCCACTCCCAGCATCAACTATCAGCCTCCTTTTGGAAGGCATCTATCCAAGAATCTGAAAGTGGTGTTGAATTCCAGGGAATGGTGTGGATCTATGTTAAGCAATTAGGTTCATGCTTCCAATGGCTAGAATAAAGATCCTCCCCACATAATCACCACCATGTACTCTTCTATGTGCGTAATTTCTGACACACAAGCATAGGAAAGCATTACCAATTCGGCTATTTTTTGCTTGTTACCGCGACCCACATGTTTTCAGGAATATTGACATTTATCGTTGTATCAGTCTCTGCAACCTAACCTACAGTGAGTTTGTAGTGAACCGAAACATAGAAGTCAACGAGGTCGAAGCCAGCATAGAATTTTCCATCCACCCATCCTCCAATCCATGCTGTCGCTTGAATGCTGTCCTGATCTTCTTGTTTATTCCTTCCGCTACGGCATTGCTTATGCTGTACCTGATGAGCCATGGCTTTTCCACGCCCTGAGCCTTGCAAAATGCCCCCGTCTCTTTCATAGGTGAGAACGGCCACATTCTCTTACATACCCACTCAAAATTTAATAGATCCATTTTTATTTATTTTAATAATGTTAGAATATATTTATAGCTTTGAGGAAGAACACATCCTGCCACCTCTTCGGACGTGCGAAAAGGTGAAGAAGTTATTATAAACGTTGGTGATAATGACACCTATGCAGAATTTGGACCTGCTCAAATTGCTTATTTACGCCAGAGGGTCCACTATGCGGGATAATGAGAGTATACCATCAAAAACTCACATACAGAAAGAAATGTTCCTTCTCCTGAAGGAGACAATTTTCTACAAGGTGGGTGGCTATAAATTCGTACCACACTATTATGGGCCCTTTTCCCGTGAATTGGACAGCGATGTTATTGAACTGGTGGCGTCTGGCCGTGCAAATGATGCGGATGGTTTTACCCTTACTCCAGATGGCTTCAGAGATGCTCAGAATCTCTGGAACAGTCAGGATCAGGCTCACAAGATGGCACTTTCAAGGATCAAAGAAAGGTATAACAGATTGACTTCGGAGGATCTCTTAGACTACGTGTATGGAAAATATAAGAAATATACTGTAAAGTCTGCTGCTATCCTCGAGAATCTTTATAGCTACTTCGACGCCTTTGCACTCGAAAACAATATTACAACTGATGATTTGGATAATGCATTTAACAGAATTAGGCATCCTGTAAATGAAAGTCGTAACTGATTCTAATGTATTTTTCCGTGCAATTCTTGGCAGAAAAGCCGGAACTGCAAGCAAAATGGTAATAGACCTGATCAGAGAGGGTAGGGTTGCATCGTACACCTGTGATGCCTTGATGGGAGAAATCGGAAGGATAGTTAAGAGTGACCCGAAGCTAAGTAAAATTGATCCTGTTTACTTTCGGCAATTCATGGATAATATTGACGGTTGGCTTAGCTACATCCCTATGAAAAACTTGGAACATGACCAGAAAATGCTTAACAGGATTGGAAATGACTGGTACCTTATAGCGATATGCAGAAGCATCAATGCTGACTTCATCATTACCTATGATAAGGATCTGATTTCGATGCAGAGCGAATTAAAAGACCATGACGACGTTGAGGTTTTGACTTCAGAGAATTTTATTAAAAATTACAGAAAATAACAACAATCACGTTTTCGCACTGATGAGGTGTAAACAGTCCATCGAAGGGGCTTCGTACACCTGAAGATTTTGCATCCACTGCGCCACTACGAATAGGAAAGATTCGATGGGCAATCAATGAGACCTGTTTTTTGGATATAATTGAAGCGCTATTATGGTATTCGCTCAAAACAATAAGCAAATCCCGACCGGTCCATTAAGCATGCCGCATCGTTATGATCGTCAAGGAATTTTGTCTAATTGACATCACAGTACAATAATCAAGATTGAATTTTGGAATTATATCTCAAATCATGGTGTACTAAAATGTCTGCAGGAAAACCCCAGTCATTTTCACCCAAAAAAAAGAAATGGTCGGAGGGTTTCTCCGAAACTTTATGGTGTGGCAAGTTTTAGAGTAAATATTGCAGGTTCTCTTCAAGATACTTTTCTTATTGTCGTCAATATGGTAGCTATTGACTCGCTGGATTAGGCCAGTTTTATCCAGAAGCATTTTAAAACGTCATAAAAAAGGCAATCATTTTATTTTTAATGTCTGATAAAGGATCACCAGAAGGACAACATTGATTAAATACCCTCCATTTGCAAAATCGCGCTTTAAATTCTTAGTTACCTTGTTTGGCAGGATCCATGCAGGAGTCCCATCATTCTTTAACAATCATTCTTTCCGCCTTTCCCATAATCTTTCCAAGGAAATATAGGCTAATTGCCGCAACTATCAGGACGCTTACTGCACTCATTGCCATGCCTACCGACCATCCAAAAAATTGACCAGACATCAAGAATAACACACCGTTAGTTATTGCGCCTATGACCCCTGCCAGAATAACAACGGCGCATATCTGTAAAGATAGAGCATGAGAGCTTATGCTAAGGATAATAAAAACTAGTGAAAGAAGTAGTATAGTAAACCCAACGGCAACGTGTGCGAAGATGAACGCATAGTGACTTGCAAAATATATTATCGATTGAATTGCCCCAAGGGTTTTCACTGGAATGTTTACCTCTAGGTTTATTGTCATTCCTAGCCAGAATTGGGCGATTAATAACCCAAGAAGAAGAAAGATTAGATTTCGCATCCTAATGAAAACCTTAGATTCTTCAATTGTTTCCTCTTTCTTCATATTATTACCACTCATTTTTAACACTTTTAGCACTTATCGGTTTCCTTCTTATAAGAACCTCTTTGGTTAAAGATAAGAGAGCCCTTCCAGTCAGCAATGCAATTGCTGCCAGAAAAACCCAGACCCACTAAAGCATCCCGGTTTCTAATTGAGGCTACCTGTTGAGGGTGGTCTGAAATCTTTAGAAAGCCAGAAGATACTAATTAGATCCCCAAATCCTTATTGGGCATGCCCCCCTTGTACCACTTTAATCGACTTTGTCCTCTGTACCCTGATAAATATTACTGTATTGACCCAGCCATAGACCCAGAGGATATTTAACATTGCAGCAATGACAATGAATATCCAGAACATCCAAGGAAAATTAATAACAGTCATGATTCTGAGAGTGGATGTTGCAAAAAGTCCAAGTGGGAAACCGTACGCCCATACGCCGAGATTGCCCCTTGATGGCCTTGCAAACATAATTATTAGTACAACAAGGAAATTCCAAACTTCGAATCCCCAAAGCATTATTGCCAACAGGCCCACTTCATGAATGCTGATGCTGAGGCTACCAATGGCGCTGAAACCGGAAATCGTGAACAGGTTCAGTACAATAAGACTTGCAATTCCAACAGGTAGCATCGTGGTTGGAAGAGACTCATGCATCTTTGTGGAGACATGACCTGACATTGCAAGAGATCCGATGAAGATATAGAGGAAGAAGAAAATTCCAAGCCCCATTATAACCAGGAACGAAATTGCTTGGCTTTGAACTCCACCATAATAATTCACAACGTAAGGTGCAAGAAACACACTGGTACCGATTGCCAGCGGAGGTATTACGATTGCATAACTTATCTCCCTCGGCGCAATTTCCTTTGTGTAAAGTCTATATCCCAACAGTACTCCGAGAACCAGGGAAAGCGCGTAGAACAGGTAGAAATCAAACAGAGAAAGTGCGGCAGAAAACGCGTTTATGCCGAAAAGCGAAATCATCTGCGCATTGCCCACAAAGCCCACAATTGGAATCAGCGCGATGAAGCTGAGCCTGGTGAGGTTATCCCAGTGAGACCCCTCTTTGGCCTGTGATGAGAAACCTCTGATTACCCACAGCACAAATATTATAGCGAAAATTAAAAGACCAGTAAAAGAAAGTACTTCACCCGCATCTCTGTAAATTGGGTTATTTTCCCTGTTAAAGATCAGTAAATAAACCTGTGCAAGTGCCAGCGTAGATATGGGAATCCCAAACCATTCGGACCCCACTGTTTTCAACGTATTCTTTTTCATTGTAATCAACGTCCATAGTTTTTCTCGCGGAAATTATAGTCATTGTTCCAATGGCTTTGTCGCCAGTGCCCTGAGCATCTCAATTGAAGTAATAAATGCCCTGTTCCCTGTTATGAAACGTGAGACGGCAAGAGCGTCCTCAACTTCTGCAATTGACCCTCCAGCCATAAGAAATTGCTTCAGGTATGTTCGAGAGCACTCTTCAGACTGGATGGATACGCTGACAGCATACGAAATCAGATATACCGATTTACTACCAAGCATAAATGGCGAAAGAAGTTCTGATTTTTCCTTGAGATGCTCTGTGAACAGATCAAAAGAGAACTTCGACAGCGCAATGAGGTTCTCTGGCAGCTTTTCCATGCCGGTTTCAGCTTTTATCTTATTGACTATTTTAGTCGCTTCTTCGCTTTTTGTGTTCACATGCCCGATTTCCTCTAATATAGGAACTGAAGATTTAAATGTGGACATCGTTGATGACATCAGGGCCATTTTTGCAGCTTTCAACGCATCCAGTATCTCAAATGGCTCAGTACCAAATTTCTTGGAAAGACTGAAGTGTATATTCACAGAGTTACTTTGCCCATTTGCAGCAGAAACAGCTATTGCTATCAGAGAGAGCATTTTCGGATCTAGGCTCTTTCTTCCAAGATACAGTGATTGATTCTCTCTGAACTGCTCCATTGCCAAGTCCTCATTAATATTGCCAAGAAGACCGACAATTTCTGGCACCTTTCCGAGGGTTGCCTTTGCAAAATTATTGATCTGTTCCATTCCCTTACCCATAAACCCGCAATGAGTGATGCTTACATAATGAAACCGCTGAAATTTTGCGTCGGATACGACATAGTTCTGGCAAATTTTGCCTGAGCGTTTAATAAATCCCAAAATCATACATTAAGCCAAAATTAAGCAGGCTATCACATACAAAGTATGTTTGCGTTAAAAGAGCTTTTAGAAGAAGTGGCCCCGGATCCATATATTGCAATACCGCAGATGAAGATACAGATCATTCTGAAGGCAATATTCTAGAACTCCAGTTGCAACAGAAACACCAGAAATATGCCCGTTGTAGGCATGGGGGGTTCCGGATACCACAGGAGAATCCTATGACTAAAAAGGAGTGTCTAGTACCACTTCGAAAATCACGTCAAACACTCCATATTTTGGAAGGACTTTTCTTGCATATTCTCTGACTTCTCCGCAATCATTCCCTATAACCTCAAGATAAAACCTCCGCTGTCCAGTGGCAATGGAGAGTCTCTTGAACATGTGATTGTTCTTGGCAAAAGAGATGAACGGATCTATTTTCTCTTCCGGAAGGTTAAATATTATTAGCGACCTGCATTTTAAGCCAATCTCTGAATAGTTAATCTCACCCCTGCAGCCCTTTATGATCCCTCTCCTCTTGAGAAGCACAATTCGGTCTCTGACGGTCCAAAGGTCTCTGCTAGTCTGTTCGGAAATTTCACGGTAGCTTTTTGTGCAATCCTTCTCCAAGATCTCCAGTATCTGCATATCCAGAGAGTCCAGCCTGATTTCTTTCATCGCGATATTATTTCTCTGTCTAATAAAAAACTGATCCAATCTAAAGGCGGAACAGAATCTCAACATACCGGTAAGTAAAGCCTTGCATGTCACCTAAAATGATGGCGACGTATTGCGAACCTGTGATATTATTCTAATATATTCAGAATAGTTTAATCTTCAGGTGATAGCTTGGAGACCTTATGCAACCCATTGAACGAATTACTTGAACCTCCACTATCCTGAAGTATTGAGGTTTGTATGTGCGCATTGGAAATGATATCATTTGCAGCAGTTAATTGGCGAGTAATTCCATGTAACCACCAAACCTGTGACTCAGTTGTAATAAAACTGAAATTAAACAATGGTTTGAGGGGAGTTTATTATTTCCCACCGACAATCTCCGGTCCCCCTCTTTCTGAACCAATTTCCTGTTCTTCGGGATGAATCGCATTTCCGGACTTATCCCCGAGGAACCGTTTTACAAACTTTTCAAGGTGTATGTAGATTATCGCGAGTACAGGCTGTATCATGGGTATAACGGCCGGGGCCAGTGCCGAATCTCCCTTTAGCGCCATTACGGCAATTGTTGCTGCAACACTTTGATTCTTTGATACTGAAATGAATGCGACAGCCTGGTGGTCTTCATATCTCAGGTGCATGAACCTGCTGACGATCATTGAAAGCAACAATATTCCGACGATTATACCGGCCTGGTAGCCTATGAGGTAACCCACCAACCTTGGCATTGTGATAATAACCGACGCCTCCTTGTCCACCATCACAAAAATAAGTGCAAGCATGGAAAGCATCGTAACCAGTGATAAGTATTTCTTTGAAGTTTTGTTCGTCACAACAGGCCCCTTCCATCTCATGAGGATATATCGAGTTATCTGGCCTGCTATCAGGGGAAGTATGAGGATGTAAAGTATGGATATCATTATTGGCTCAATGGGTATGGCTACAGAGGCCTGGCTGCTGTATAGTCCCAGAATGAAGGGTATTGCCGGAACGGCAACAATGAGGCTCACGATTGCCAGTGCGGTTGCCAGTTCTATGCTTCCGCCAGCTATTAGCACATATCCAAGAGAGGCGCTTGATGCTGGCACTATGTTGGAAACCACAAAACCCGTGCCTATGGACGAGCCGAGTGACGGAGCGACAATAAAGGCCACAACTGGAGAAATGACAAAAACGTAAATGATTGAGATGAGTATCTGTCTCCACGATCTCAACTCTTTCAGGAAACCTTCGGATTTAAGCTGTATCATCGACGGGTAGATTGTCATTATTGCGAAAATAATGACCAGATTTGCGAAGAGCCCTTTATTTGCAGTAGTAAATTGCATTGTGTAATATCCGAATATGATAGCGAAAACCACGGACAGAAGTGTATACAGGAGCAGGTATTTCCTTACATGTTCAGCCAGTGCTGAAACTTTTCCTTTTTTTGATGGTTTGCCTTGGGTATTGGAACTCACTTTGTCAGCCATGTTTATCGCCTGTCCTCAAAACTTTCCTGGTTTCTCATAATATCATCTATCAAACCTGCGTATCGCGGATTTATGAAATAATAGCTGTATTTCCAGGTCTCCCTCTGCTTAAGGAGGCCAGCATCAAACATCTTGCGAAGGTGTGTGGTTATCGTGGGTTGAGGGAGTCCGAGAGCAGGTTGAAGCTCGCAGGCACAAACTTCGCCATACTTCGAAATCACAGCAAGTATGGCAACTCTTGTCCTGTTTCCCAGCAAATTGAGAAACCTAGAAATCCCCTCGAATTTTCCAGTGTCTACACTTTCCAAGTTCTTTATCTCACACGAAGCAACGGCGTCAGTCATTTGTTCACCTCAGTTATGTCCAGCTTTCACACCGATCTCAGATACATCTCCTCTTCTGGCTGTATTTTTACTCTCAACAGCAATTTAGTTGTTATCAACAGTATCTACATTGATGTGGTTTCTGTTACATTTGTTCTACCCCTCATAACAAAATCATATAAGAATATGACGATATGACAAAACGGTCACTTACCCATATATGTAAGTTAAGCATGATGAATGCCATACCGAAACGACAAACCCCTATAGCTTGGCTATGAGTCTCCTCTCTAACTTTCAACCTTACGCTTGACCTCATGTATGCTTATAGATAAATTCAAATTTGTTTAATCTCATTGGGCTATGATGGGAAATTATGCATGGTTTTCTTCCACATCTGATTTTCTGAAGGAGCTGGAAAGCTCGGCATTCCTTTTAAATCTTAAGGAAAGATTTAAGGCGTCATTTAGGCAGGAGCCATCAATTGAACAGATGAATTCCTGGAAGGCAGAAATCGGGTACCTCAGGCAAGTTCTTAGCGGAGTCAAAGGGTCCATAATTCTTGAATACAGGATTCCTGGAAGCGGAGAGAGGGCAGATGTTGTGATCATTTCTGAAGGAGCTGACAGAAACGCCATTGTGCTCGAAATGAAGGGCTGGAGGAAAGCTTTCAGAAAGAATGCTTTTATTTATGAAACAGACCAGAACCCGAAGGAAAAGATCGATCCAGTGTACCAGCTCCTAAATTATGTGGGCAAAATCCGTTTTACAAGTTCGTCAGGAGATAGATTTCGTGTGGACGGCAAGGTGGTTATGTACAACGTAGACCGCAACACAAAGGAAGAGATCGTGATCTTCAGATCTGAAGAGAGAAAATTGGAAAGCTTCCTCAAATTACTTATATCTACTGTTGACGCAGATGATAATGGCAGAACATTTGTAAATTCCTATTACAGGCAGAACAAAGCTCTTTTTACTGCGATCAGGGAACATTATCATGATCTGAAAAAAGGAGCCATGGATGCCCTTGCGGCGGGAGGTTTTGGTCTTTATGCGGATCAGCTTTCAGTCTTCTCCAGGTTAGGTGAAGCTGTAGAAAAGAAGGAATCAGGGCAATTCCTGATCGAGGGTGGTCCAGGATCGGGTAAGACCCTTATAGCCCTTGAACTGCTACTGAAAGCTCAATCGGCGGAAATGTCGGGTGCAATCTGCTACAGGAACAATAGGATGGTGGAATCTTTAAGAAAACTCTTCGCTTCTATCGAAAGGGGACTTGATGCCGACATAAAGTATTTCTCCACGGGCAGGCCCGGCAATCCGGGCGTTGCCGAACAAGGTTGGAATGGGGACCTTCAATTGGCAATATTTGATGAAGCTCAAAGGATGACCTTTGAAAACATCAGCCTAGCTGGCAGATCCGCTAAGACCACGATGTTTTTCTTTGACGAAAAACAGATACTGAGCAAGGCTGAGAAAGGCACTATGGAAAATTTTCTTAAGGTATATCCGGACGCGACTCGTTTGAAACTGAGCGGCCTTTACAGAAACGGTTTAGAATATGGAGAATTCGTTGAAAACCTGCTCAATTCAAAACCAGAACCCATAGCCACTGGTGACTATGAAATTGGTTATTTTGAGGAGCTTGGGGAAATGCTTCGGGAACTCAGGAAACGGCAGATAAGAGGAAAGACAGCGCTGGTCGCTTCGTTCACTGAATCAAGGGGTGATGGAAAGAACAGAAATTCCATGGATAATGTGAGAGTTGGCTATCCATTGAGTTCTGGATTCAATCTCTATAAAGACAGCGGCTTAACATTAAAGTGGCTGATGGACCCCAAAAGAGACTACGCTCCATTCTGGGTAGATGGCCAATGCAATGCACTTGAAACCTGCGCCTCGGTTTATGGAAGCCAGGGGTTTGAAGCGGACTATGTTGGAGTAATATGGGGACGCGATCTCGTATGGAGAGGAAACAGGTTTGAATTGGGAGACAACTGTGAGGACTCCATGGGAGGAAAAAGCAGTCTCAAGAGCATGTTCTTCAAGGGAAAACTGGGAAAGCGTGAGGATTATGATCTCGCGAGGGCTCTCCTCATAAACAGGTACAGAATACTGCTGACAAGAGGCATAAGAGGTACCTTCGTGTTTTGTGAAGACAGGGAGACTTCTGAGTTCATGAAGCAAACCATGAGCGTAGCCAGTAATGCTTTATCTGGGCAATATATGGAGTAAACAAATAATTTACAACAGCAAATAACAATGAAATGGCATTTCCCTAGCTGCCATTATAAAATGGAAAATTACAGGAATTTATCCAGCCATTCAGTAATATGTTTTACCGCGTCCAATCCGGTGAAGCGCCAACTGCGTTGTAATGCAGGCTGGCATATTCTATCATATGTCTTTCCAGAGGCAAATCCTCAAGTTTCAGTACGTGATTTGCACAGTCTGAATAGGGGAAAAAATCGTCTCTATGCTTTGAAAGCGTCTCTTCAATTCTCTGAACATCCTTTTTTCCTGTAATTAACATCACATGTTCCTTTATCTGGTCGATATATTCCCTCAGCCTATAGTTCCAAAGCTCCTTTGAAAACGGAAGATTCGCCAAGAGTTCACGGGATCTAAGAACCTGTCTCACTAGATCAGGAAAAACAGGATCTATGGTAATCGGTTTTCTGGCCATAAATTCAGAAATCAGTGTCACAGCTGGCAATTTTTCCCTGCCGTCAGGTTTTGTCACTGTCCCGTATACTGGAATATAAAGTGCATTACAGCTGAATTCTCGATTTTCAATAGTCACCTTAATCACCGGAAGATTTTTTCTTTCGCAGATATGAATAATAAAGACGGAGAAGGCTTGATTTCGGCTGGGAACAGAGGAATCATTCTATGTTTGGATTGCAAAAGGTATTAAGTATAGTTCGATTAGATAATTATGGCGTTCATAGCGGTCACCGATTTGGCAGGTAACATAACTTACAGAAAAGCAGAATCACTTACTCCGATTCTTGATGCAATGGCCGAGAGTAGGAAAGTCGCAGGGCTGCTGTTAAGGATAAACAGCCCTGGTGGTGAAGCCACAGCTTCTGAGATCCTGTACAGAAAACTCCTCAAAGTGAGGGAAAAGAAGCCGGTGATCGTTAGTGTTTCATCTGTATGCGCCTCTGGAGCATACTGGATCGCAAGCGGATCCACAAAGATATTTGCAATGCAGACATCCATTGTGGGATCAATAGGCGTCATTGGGGTATACCCGAGCTTCAAGAAACTCCTTGATCGAATGGGTGTTGAAGTGAATGTAACCAAGGTTGGGAAATACAAGGATCTCAACAACCCTTTCGTTGAGCTAACGGAGGAGGGCAGGGAAAAGACGGAAAAAATCATGAATTCAATCTTCTACACATTCAGAGACGCAGTTGCGCTGGAAAGAAAGATCGAGAAACCAAAGATAGACGACATTGCTACAGGGGAAGTCTTTTCCTCACAGGACGCTCTTTCGTCTGGCCTTATTGATGCTATCGGAACCTTCGACGATGCCTTAGAAAATCTTAAAGCGAAGGTTGGGGTAAAAAAGGTCAGAAGCGTTCAACCAAAGAGGCCATTCCTGCCACGGATTATTGGGACAACCGTCATTGACAGTATATCGGAGTTTATGGATTCTGGAAAATTCTGACATCTGGGGTCTCATATAAGCGCCTTTATCGAAAATTTCTTTATACGTTGCTATGATGATCACCTTATGAAATGGGTCACAAGAGAGAAGGCAAAGGTAGATCGAATAGCATGCCCTTGGGTTATAAGCAGATTTGTTGATAAGGAAGCTAAGTTCTTTTTTGTGCCCAAGGAACAGGTCCTGAAATTCGCCAGGGATAACGGTGCAATAGCCTTCGACACTCCAGGAGCGGAGTTGATGCATTACGAGGAAAATGGGTATGAATACGTCAGTTTCGATGCGGTCATTAAGAAATACAAACTCCATGATCCCGCACTTCTGGAGCTGGCAAAAATTGTAAGATCGGCGGACGCCGAGCCTCCCGATGCAAAACCAGAAGGTGTTGGGCTGGAAGCCGCTGCCTTAGGGTTCCGGATAATAGCGAAGGATGACCATGAGAACATGAAACTCCAGTTCCCGATGTACGATGCCCTTTATGCATACTGTAAGTGGAGGATCGAAGAGGGGGGAAAACTTGAGCATTCCATATAACTTTCACCACAGCCGGATGGAACCCCACAGATTCCGTTCAGATGTCAATCGAAGACACCCTGGGCGTCTGCATTTCGCCATTTGATAGATTACCTGGCATGATAACTTTGTCCAGTTACGATGAGGCAAGTGATCAAAATCACTTTAGCGATACAGCTTTCCATGAGAAATTCTACTCAAATATGAGTAATTACTCAAAGTTTTAATATAAAGTTACAATCCCCAACTGTGTTCGAGGACCTGAACAGCAGCCCCCTGAGAGCATTTCACTTCAGAAATATCATTGTAAACGGCGTCGGTGTCTTTTCCGACTCGTACAACCTTTATGCATTTTCACTTGTATACTATACGGCAGCACAATTCCTTGGCCTGGATAGTGTGCAGAAATCACTTATTACGGCCTCCGCATTCTATGGAGCAGCCCTGGGTGCAGTATTGTTCGGTGTGGTAGCGGACAGGATCGGAAGAAAGCCCATGTATGGCATAGACCTTGCCCTGATTTTTGTCGGATCCATCGCGCAGCTCTTCATATATAATTTCCCAACCCTCTTCCTTTCGAGGTTTGCCATGGGATTCGGCATTGGTGGAGATTATGTGATGTCACCGGTAATCATGGCTGAAAATGCAAACTCCAGAGACAGGGGAAAACTCATGGCTACAACCTTCTCAATAATGTATCTTATGGGAGCGACGATGGCCGCCTTTGTATTGCAGGTAACGGCCCCCATTCTGCCGGTTTCAATTTCGTGGAGGGTGGTCCTATCCTTTGGCTCTATTCCCGCACTGCTAGTCATTTATTACAGGAGAAGGATACCGGAAACAACAAGGTTTCTCACACGCGTCAGGGGCCAGGTCCCCAAAGAAACGCAGGACATGACTCTTTCTGAGCAAAATAGATCGGGCAAAGATGTGATTACTTTCAAGGCAAGACTATTGACTTCGCTTCCGGTCATAATCACTGGTTCAATTCTCTGGGTGTTATACGATACCTATTCCACGACGTTCACGGTTTATGGGCCGATCACCATAGCATCTGCACTTGGGCTCACTCCCATAACCTTTACCTATGCTGCAGTTTTTATGGCAGGTTTGCCAGGGACTATTCTGTCGCTGATTCTCATTGACCGTATAGGCAGGAAGAAGCTGGTTGCCATTGGATATGCTGGTGTGTTTGCCTCCCTGCTGCTATTTGCCATTCTACTTATTCACCCATCCTTTTTTGGATTGTATGGAAGCATGCTAGTCCCTGGCCTTGTAGGTGTTGCCGCAGGATTGGGATTTACATTTTATCTTTTCAATTACCTATTTTCGGCACTGGGACCAGCAACCGTCATAGGCGGAACCATAATAGTTCCTGAGCTCCTACCAACGAAGGTCAGGGCAAGTGGACAGGGCATAAATGTATCCATCGATCGTCTCGCCAATGCCCTTGTGATCACGGCCTTTACTACACTTATAGCGTTCGTTGGTCTCGGATACATCGTGCTGATCTACGCGATGATAGCGATTGGGTCCAGCATCCTGATGTTTCGTGCGGTGCCAGAAGCAAAGGGGAAAACCCTGGAAGAGCTCGCAAGTGAGTCTCCCGTATGAGAGAGATCGAGAAAGCTGGGAAAGAAGATCTCAAAGATTTATAGGGAACACTGTTGCCCAGGCTGATTACGATGAATGCAGCAGTCACTGATGGGAACTGGGATGGTATAATCTCTTCTGATATTCTGGCAGGGCTTTAATGGGTGTGATGCCGATCCTAAAATAATGATCATTATCCAACAGGCCACAAACAGTGGAAGGAATCATCTTGTGTAAAGACTTCTACTCTGCCTGTGCAGGAAGATAAGACCTAGGGTTGCGGCCAGCGCTATGGCAGAAAGCGCTATGAATGCAAAACCAAACCCAAACTCACCACCTATATATCCGAAAAGTACAGGTACGATGACAAATATAATGTTATTGAAGCCTAGAAAATATGAATTAGCGCTGTTCCTTTCTTCAATACTGGTCCCTCTTGCTATGAGAATAGATGCCAATGGGAAGATAGAACCATGTGGTATTCCGAGTACAGCCATAATGACCAGAAAAATAATGAACGAGTGGGCTAATGGGATCAGCAAGATAGGGGCAATGGTCAGGATTGCAGACACTATCAATGGTGCGTAAAGTGCATTGAATGGTTTCACTGCCATCAACAATCTCGTTAGAAACGATACAATGAAGAAGTAGATGAAAGACGAATACGCCACACTCCCTGATACTTTGAATTCCTCTACAGCAAAGATCACGGTGAACGAGGTGATTGCGGCAAATGGCACATTGTAAATTGTATTTGCCAATACTGCATTCAAGAATCCCTTGTTTTTGAGTGTTGAAACTCCCCTCACCTCACCGCTGACTTCAGGGAATTTTATGAAGGGAGAAATTGCAGACCCGAGGATTGACAGGCCAACAAAGGGTAGAAAGACCTCCCTGTAATTAAGGAATTTTAGCAGCCATGTCTCAAGAGAGGGTCCAATTACTAGGCTCAGGCTGAGACTCAGGGAATATATCGCAAGCAACCTCATCTGCACAAGGTGATCTCTGTGCACCGTAGCAGATGTTATTAAATTCGGAAAAACGAAACCGGAGACAACTCCTGTTGCAATTGCAAGTGGCCAGATCAAGATTGGAGATGAAAAGTAGAATAGAAGGAGGATAACCGGTATAACGAACGCAGAACCTATGAAAACAAATCTTCTGGTCCTTCTTGCAAGCATCGGGTTAAGGTAGGATGTCGCAACGAAAG
>JAVYSB010000003.1:215121-221381 GCA_038729425.1 Thermoplasmataceae archaeon
ATGTCGATACATATATTACTGCGGTTAAAACTCCTACTAACAGGTTGCTGAAACCTAGAACGTACCTTGAAAGGATTGGCACAGAAGTAACAACCATGTTGTTTACAGAACGGGCAGATACGGTGAACAGAACTAGTATTATTGCAGTGAAGGCAATGGAAAGCCCATGACGGTTATCTTTTTTCCCGCCGTATGAGCCGTTTGAAGTGGAAGCGTTTCCACCACCGGCATCTTGATCTGGACCGTTTTTCATATTCGTCAAATGTAATTTTCTGTATTCTTATCATATCAAAATACTTTTCAGTAAAAAGCCCTGTTTGAACCTGCACGCTGTTTTAACATCCTGAAATGCATAGTGTCAGAAACCAATCAAATTTAGAGAGGTTTGGTTATAGACTGATCGGGTTTCTTGCAGACTTAAAGCATGTGTCTGGTCGTTCATTTTAGAATCGTTTTTAAAGCGCCTGCCAAATAATATGTGATTTATATAATACTGGATGCAATGGCAGTGTGATGCTATATTGAGTGACGAAAGATTTGCAGTGGCCAGCGGTCATCCACTGAGCAATGAAGTTGGGATGAGGATACTCAGGCATGGCGGGAATTCCTATGATGCAGCCATTGCCGTGAGCGCTGCACTGACTGTTGTTCAACCACATCTGAATGGCCTTGGAGCCGATCTGTTTGCAATCACCGCTGACGGGGAAATACGTGCACTTGACGGGTCGGGTAATGCAGCTGGTCTTGCCAGCATTGATTATTTCAATAAGAACGGCTTCCGTGAGATACCTAAGAACGGACCCCTTTCTGCCATATCCGTACCGGGCATGGTAGGTGCATGGTCACTTCTTTATGAACGCTGCAACATGCGTTTTCAGGATCTGATAAAACCAGCCATCGAACTGGCACGGAACGGCTTTTTTCCCTCACCTGCCATAGTTGAAGCAATCGGATCAACAAAGGGAAACGACGACTGGAGCCGGATTTACAATGGAGCTTCGATTGAGGAGAAACTAATACAGAAAGACCTGGCCGGTACCCTTGAGGAAATCAGCAAGGATGAGGGGCATTCCTTCTATCACGGTCAAATCGCCCGTGCCATAGAAACAGCCATGGTCAAT
This sequence comes from Thermoplasmataceae archaeon, assembly GCA_038729425.1. NCBI lineage: Archaea > Methanobacteriati > Thermoplasmatota > Thermoplasmata > Thermoplasmatales > Thermoplasmataceae > Thermoplasmataceae archaeon. The sequence goes on from JAVYSB010000003.1 coordinate 216,243, forward strand.
AGTGGAGGGCTTCTTCGGTTTAACGACATGGACTCCTATGAAGCCCTATTCCTGAAACCCTTCCAAGTATCATACCATGGGTACAAGGTTTATACAAATCCGCCACCGAGCCAGGGTTCCACGGCATTGATGTGGCTTAACATGTTGAATCATGCTGATCTTTCGGCCTTGGACAAGAAAGAATACTATAATGAACTGATCCGTACAATGCGCATTGCATACTCATACAGGTCAAAGTACATCGGCGATCCTCGATATGTGACTTTTCCCGAAGACATTTTGGAATCTGGTTACCAGTACAGGATTTTGCCTGTTTCTGGCGTAAGAAACACCAGCTTGTCTGATACCACTGCTTTCTCCGTGTACGATGGCAATTTTGGCATTTCAGCTATACAGAGCAATTATACTGGTTTTGGATCCGGTTTCACGATACCCGGCATGGGGATCAACTTGAACAACAGGGGATCTTATTTCACACTTGATAGTGAACACAACAATAAACTTGAACCTGGAAAGAAGACATTCCATACCCTTATGGCCATGTACGCCAAGGGGAGAGATGAAGTGTTCCTTGGAACCATGGGCGGAGATGTGCAACCACAGGTTGACGTGCAAGTGCTCAGTGGGATTATCGACTTGGACCGTGCTGCCCAGGATGCAGTAGCTTATCCGAGATTTGCATGGCCTGCCAGCATTTATGGAGGTTCAGATCTATACTGCGAAGCGTCTTTGGACCTGGAAGGGGCAATAAAAGTCAAAGACAGCAGCAGGATGATGGGACACGCACATGCAATAATAAGTGGCGACAGGTTCTCAACCGGCCTGGATCCAAGGGGAGACGGACTGCTTCTGAATTTTAGGAGATAAACAGAACGCCAAATATTTTAGAAAGGTTTCAGCGACTGCAAATACCGTCACATCCATAATGGAATGCCATATGCCATAATTCCTCTACCTACTTGTATTCAGGCCGCTTTATGTCGGCAATTGAGTGGTGCTGAACCGATTCTTCCGCCATATTGTGTTGATCACGGTTTATATAGATGACAAGATAAAGACTATGGTTGGCAGATAGAAGCTTGCATTTTGTGATGCGTGCATGCAAAGGGCAATCATTATGGGCACGGGATAAAAAGTTCTGGCAATGGTTATCCGGACTTCGTTAAAGGTTCGTTCAACTGTAGTTGACAGGCTGATATCGACGCGCCTTCCGCAGGGATATGATTCCTTTCTACGACATATGGAAAAAATCCTGTGAAGCTGGTTTTTGGTGTTTACTAGTCCATGACCTGACTGGCTGAAGTTGAATTTACCATGGTAACCGGATCATACTTCAGTAGGCTGACGAAATCCCTCTGTATCAGTGCCTTGCGCCCTTTGTAATTCTCCAATTGAAACTACGATCGGGATGGAATCTGTTAAATATGTTTCCTTATTAGGAATATGATCAAAATGAACAATGCACGTCCTGTTTTGCCAACAAGAGGAGAACGGCACTTAGTAACGCCGGACGCCATCAGAGAGGTAAGATTCAGGTATACACATGTCGCAAGCAACGTCAGCTTGAACTGGTCCTGGTACAACGAAAAACAGGGTCTTGTGCAGTGGTCATTCCACAACATGGACACCAGGGTGCACTCCGTCATACTCCTTAGGAATTTATATTACTTCGGAGGGGCTTTTTGGCCAGTATATTATGCAAATTCAAATGGCAGGGGAGACTCAGCGTCAAACCCAGCAGATAATTTTGGAACAGATTTTCTAGGCGGTACAGCGCCGGTCCCGTTTCTTGTGAACAATGGGGTCACTGAAAATGATCCTCCGCTCGCTCTGGTTAAATTCAGCTCTGCAGGCAATGAAACAGCATCAGAAAATAACTCGCAGGTAATTTTCGTCTTCACGCTGGGCCCCGGAGAAACCTGGTCCATGATTGAAGGAGGTTTTTCAGCTAACATGATTCCTTCAGGAATATCTATCTATGAAGTAACAGAAGCCAGCAGCGGCTTTTTCTGCATCGGATACGATGGGAAAAGAGTTACAGACTGGGATAACCAGACGGGAACAAAGCTTCAGGGATACAGTCCGAATCCGAGTAGTTTCAACACCTGGATGATGGCAGCGGAACCTGGTGCCCCCTTTGACGAACTGCCATATACGGATTCATATTCGAAAGGGAAATGCGGGGCATCTCCATGATCCAGGCTCAGGAGAACGACAATGGCAGGAAACGATGTGAATGGGTGCCTCTTTCTGATCCTCTTTACATGAAGTATCATGATGAGGAATGGGGCGTTCCGTTACACGTCGATTCAAAAATTCTCGAAATGATCATACTTGAGGGACAGCAGGCAGGGTTGAGCTGGAAGACAATTCTTCACAAGAGGGAGAATTTAAGGAAGGCTTATGCCCATTTCGATCCCAATGTAATTTCTCAATTTGATGAGGATGACATTAGGAGGCTGTTGAATGACAGCGGCATAATCAGGAACAGATCCAAAATAAATGCCGCAATACAGAATTCAAGATCCTTTATGAAAGTGCAGGAGGAGTTTGGTACTTTCGACAATTATATCTGGCGTTTCGTGAACAACAGAACCGTCCATAATTCCTGGAGAAGCGTGAAGGATATACCACCAAGAACAGAGATATCTGACGCCATGAGCACTGATCTCGTCAGGCGCGGTTTCAAGTATGTGGGTTCCACCATCTGCTATTCGCATATGCAGGCAACTGGGATGGTTAATGACCACACGCTGGAATGCTTCAGGTATCGTGAGTTGGTCAAAGAGTAAATTGATCACTGGGTGTTGCGCTTAAGTTCATTCCTGAACTTATCAAGTTTGTCGGCCCTCACCTCGAGGATAAACGCTCCAACGTAGTTGCAGTCGTCACACTTGTATACAGCGCCAGCTATTCCACCTGCAATCCAGTTCACATGTATGGAGCCGCATTTTGGGCAGATTTTGACCATGTCAGTAGCTGCCATCGTTGTTTATCTGGTGCAGGTATATACTCTTTGCTGACGGACCTGCTCTTTCATACAAAATTCCTCAGGTACGGCTTGCTTCTCAGTTCATGCGGTTCCCGTTTTGGATACTAGTAATAGTTTATATACACTGATTCCGCTTAAGTAATTGTTGTCAGGAAAAGATATCTGTGAAGAATGCAATGGTACTGGGTATTCTGGCCCGAATGGCAGCGATATCTGTAACAGTTGCATGGGGCTGGGTTCAAGATACAGGGTGCTTCACGGAATCTTCAGTAACGAAGACAAAACAAGCAGGTTTGGATTTGTTGCAATGATACTCCTTGGGATGGTCATCATGGCTATTTTTTCGTCCACGGGCCAGATCAGGGTTAGATGGATACTCAGGCTTACGGGGTTTTACATTCTGATACTTATGGCTGGATTGATGTACAACATAATTTCGATACCAAGGTACTTCATGAAAATTTTCAACCCTTCATGAACCTGTGTTACGCTGGCGACCTCACAAAAACATATATATAATCTGACGTACAGGTAGAATCAGCAATGGCTCAGGTCAAGTTGAAGGGAAATATAGGATCTTTTTACAAGATAAGGACTGTACTTATTGTGGCTTTCATCATAACGTTTTTCCTGATGAATCCGTACATAGAGTTCTTCAAGTATTCGAATGCATATGTTGGAAGCTTTGTTACCTTCTTCGCGAACAACAGCCTTCTAGCTGTCTACGGGAGCCTCATAGGACTTCTCCTGGCTTCTTACTCTGTGCTCATAACCATAATACCTAACTTTCACTCTGACAGCCTAAAACAGCCCATCTTTGGTCAGGTAAACAGATTATACGTCTTTACCATTATGGACGGCATCCTCCTGATGTTCGTTGATTTTACAGACTCAATAATAGCATATGACGACTTCAGGTTCTTTATAGATATCGAGGTGTTCTTTTTCCTTTCTCTGCTCCTGGGGTTGATATTCTGCGTCCTCAGCCTTTCCGATCTATTCACTCTTGTGCGGAGAAGGGGAGAGAGGTAGATAGCAAAATCGATAAACTTTACTGAATTATGGTATAAATGTCATTCGAGGATCTTCGGGATTTCATCCAGTATTCAATAAAGAACAACTCCCTCATCAGGGTCGAGGACGAAGTAAACCCTGATCTTGAGCTCACCCATATGCTCAGCGAAGAAGAGCGCGTTGGCATGGGGCGTACCATGCTTTTTACCAATGTAAAAGGATCAGAGGTACCTGCCGTTGGAAATATCTTTTCCACACAGGAGAAGATCAATGCCATTCTGGGTTCTACCCCCTTGGAGATAGGGACAGGTCTTACGGATCTGGTCCGGATACCTGACGACACAGAGTCAATGTTATCAAGGGGAATGGAGATGTACCGTCAACTTGGCGGTGCGAAGCCAAAGGTGCACCAGTCATTTGGGTCCGAACACACTGTTCTGGACAAAGTTGATCTTACAAGATACCCCATATGCAGAACCTGGCCACAGGATGCTTCGCCATTCATAACACTCCCTGTTGTGATTACCAAGAACCGGGAAACCGGACAGCGAAACGTTGGCATGTACAGGATGCAGGTCTACGATTCGGAGACAACGGGGATGCACTGGCACATCCACAAGGGAGGAGCGGGGCATTTTTCGGAGTCAAGACGCGCGAAAGAACCCATGGACGTGGCAGTTGTCCTTGGCACAGATCCGCTGACCATATTCTCGGCTGTCGCACCACTGCCTGACGGGATCGACGAGTTTTCATTTCAGGGAATCATATCTAAGAAGCGCCTGGACCTTGTCAAGGGAATGACGGTTGATCTTGAATACCCGAGGAACGCCGAGATCGTGCTGGAAGGTTATGTAGACCCATCAGAGACAAGAGTTGAAGGCCCTTTTGGAGACCATACCGGATATTATTCTCTTGAAGAGGAATTCCCGGTATTTCACATCCGAAAAATCATTGAGAGAAAGAACGCCGTATATCCTACGACCATAGTGGGCAAGCTGTGGCATGAGGATGTCATAATAGGGAAGGCTGTTGAACGTATGTTCCTCCCGGTCATTAAGATGCTTGTGCCGGATATTGTTGACCTTAACACCATGGAGGAAGCCGTATTCCACAATATGGTCATCGTTTCCATC
>JAVYSB010000003.1:221479-233632 GCA_038729425.1 Thermoplasmataceae archaeon
GAGGATGTCATAATAGGGAAGGCTGTTGAACGTATGTTCCTCCCGGTCATTAAGATGCTTGTGCCGGATATTGTTGACCTTAACACCATGGAGGAAGCCGTATTCCACAATATGGTCATCGTTTCCATCAGGAAGAGATATCCGGGTCAGGCAAAGAAAGTGATGTTTGCTCTGTGGGGAACTGGCCAGCTTATGTTTTCCAAGATCATAGTGGTTGTGGACAACGATATTGACGTGCATGACAGGAAGCAGGTTATCTGGGCCATGACAACCAGGATAGACCCGGATAGAGACGTCATCATAATACCGGGTACTGTGACCGACAGCCTGGATCACCCGTCTCCTCTTTTTAATTACGGGTCAAAGATGGGAATAGATGCCACCAGAAAGGACATGTCTGAGGGGTATAACAGAGTGTGGCCGGATACCCTTGAGATGAACAACGAAATAGATTCCATAGTTAAGGAAAAAATGAAGAAATATGCCATCGGGTAAAGTCAGGGAAATCATAGATTACATAAAGCTGGAGCATACAATTTTTGACCTCCCGCTGGTTATAAGTGGCGCTCTGCTTGCAGCCGGTCCTGTGGTACTGCCAATCAAGTATGTTCTTATCCTCATCGCGGCGACTTCAGCCAGGGCAACAGCAATGTCTATCAACAGGATACTTGGCAGGAAATATGACGTGATCAACCCAAGGAAGAGGAATTGGTCGCTAGTACGCGGGACACTTTCCGTAAGAAGGGGGGTAACAATAACCCTAATTTCCGCAACGATTTTTGAAATTTCCGCATTCTTCCTCAACACGTTCGTGTTCGTACTCTCTCCCATAGTGCTATTTCTCTTCGTAACGGACCCGCCCCTCAAGAGAATAACGCCGTGGAGGCATATCTATATGGGATCAGTCATAGGAGTTGGCGTTCTGGCGGGTTATCTTTCGGTAATCCCAAGTTTTCCACATACACCCGAACTCTATGTCCTTTTCGCAGCCACATCGCTATGGATTGCCGGCTTCGATATGATATACGTTATACCTGATGTGCCGTTTGATAAGGAGAACAATCTGAAAACCGTCATGACCGAATACGGAATAAAACGCGGACTCAACATCTCAGCTTCAGTGCATGGCGTAACCATTGCTCTTTTCCTCTCAATGGGCTTCTTCCTTCATTCGCTGGTTTTTGAGATTTTCATGATACCCATAGCGGCGCTCATCGTAATTCAGCACCTGATAATCGATCCAAGTGATCCAGGTACAGTTAGGAAGTCTTTTCTCGGCGCGAATTCTTTCATTGGATTTATTTTCATGATTGCCATGGTATTATACGCGTTCGGCCTGTGACGTCGGATCCCTTGTGGGCATTTTCCTGATGGTTCTCCCAAAAAACAGGAAGATAATGATGGAGGTTACCCCGAACAGGTCTATGCTCCCCCATACTCTCGGTCCATCGAACGCGTATATTGAGAGGAAAACTGTACCAACCGATGGACCAAGTGCCCTGGCGGACGAGTTCATCATACTGTTGAACCCCATGTATCTCCCTACCTTTTCTGGTGGGGCTATTTTAGAAATAATAGTATTCAGCGTGGGATAGACAAGATCTTCGCCGATGGTTATTATGACCATATCGAGCATCAACTGAAGAAGTGTTCCAGAATAGCCTACAAGAAGATAGCCAACCGTGTAAAAAAATGACCCCACAATCATTGTTCCTATATCTGGGAACTTCCTGAACAGTACACTCAGGAAGTACTGTCCAAGAACAACAACGAATCCATTTACAGCGAAGACATAACCAATATCCGAAACCGGTATGCCCACATGGTCTGCGGCGTAGGTTGGAAGGGTCACTGAGAACTGCGTTGCGACGACCATTATGAAGAAAGTTCCAAGGCTGAACAGGATCAGGTATCTGTCCAGTGTTATCAGGCTGACTCTGTGTTTTAAGGGGTTGTCATAGGTCTTTCGGTCAAATATGAAAAGTACTATGATTATGAACTGAATCAACGATACCGCAGCCACAATTGCAAATATCTTTGCCACACCCAGATTGTATACGTACGCCCCCATAATTGGCCCAACGGCCCACCCTATGTTTGTAAGGATTCTGTATATCCCGTAAGCTATGGGGCGTTCTGCCACGCTCGTGACATCCGCCACCAGCGCAGTTGAAGAAGGGAATATGAATGATCCTGAAACCGATGAAAGCACGAAAGCAATTTCAATTGCAAGCAAAGAGAAATGGAATGCTATGAACGCAGATATAAGGGAATAGATCACGACACCCGTTATGCCCCCTATCATCAGTGCTCTCCGTCTTCCAAATTTATCCGCGATCCAGCCGCCTAATATACTGAAAATGACCGAAGATATTGCAGAAAAAGTGAATATCAACCCAACAACTATGATGGGTACACCAAGATCCTCGTTGAAAAATATAGCCATGAACGGCCAGGTCGCTCCGAAGCCGATGGAACGGATAGAACCAGATATACTCACCGCCCAGAGTGTCCTATTATCTATCATCAGCTTTGACTTAACTGAGAGAAGGTTCGTCCCCTGTTATCCCTGGGGAATATTTAAAACTCCGCTGTTAACCGGAGTTTTTAGTATAGAACTTAGGAAAAGTATGACCCAGGGTGGTCATTAAATTAGGAAAGGATCAGGATAGAATCCTGTCCATAACGTATTGCAGTATCCCACCCATGGTGAAGTACTCCACTTCAATGGGTGTGTCCAGCCTCAGGGTCAGGTCCATATGTTCCTTCTTTCCGGTCATTGTGGTATATGACAATCTCGCAGTTCCTCCAGGCAAGAATTTATCCGGGAAGTCTATGTTAAAACCCTTGGTTGGATCTGCATTCAGGCTTGGATAGTCCTTACCCTCCGGGAACTGGAGTGGTATAACACCCATCCCAATGAGGTTGCTGCGATGTATACGTTCATAACTCCTTGCAACCACTGCCTTGACGCCAAGAAGGTATGGTCCTTTAGCTGCCCAGTCCCTGGAGCTCCCGGTGCCATATTCCTTCCCCGCAAATACTATGAGTTTTTCGCCCTCTTTGGAATAATCCATTGCCACGTCATACACAGTGCCTTCAGCGTCAGTGGGAAGGCGAATCGTATACCCCCCTTCCCTTGAGACCATCAGGTTTCTTATCCTGTTGTTTCCAAAGGTCCCACGCATCATCACCTCATGGTTCCCCCTTCTGGACCCAAACGAATTAAAATCCGCAGGGGCAATGCCATGATCCATCAGGTACTTGCCTGCCGGGCTGTCCTTAGAAATGGATCCTGCAGGGGATATATGATCCGTTGTGACAGAATCTCCAAGAATAAGCAATGGGTATGCGTTGTTCAGGTCTCCGAATTCCGCTTTTTTTCCAGGTTCGAAGAGATCAAAAAACGGAGGATTTCTGATGTAGGTGCTTTTCGGATCCCACGGATACACTACCGATCCGGAAACATCGATATTGGCCCATTCTTCGCTGTAACTGTTGAGATCGGCATATCTTTCCCTGAACATTTCAGGATCAATTGTACGTGCTATGACTCCAGTAATTTCGGATTCGTCAGGCCATATATCTTTAAGGAATACCGGTCTTCCATCCTTCCCGTTTCCCAAGGGTTCTTTCTCAGGATCAATGGTAATCTTCCCTGCGATTGCCATCGCGACAACCAGTGGTGGAGACATTAAGTAGTTCGCCCTGACACTCTTATGAATCCTTGCCTCAAAGTTCCTGTTTCCGGAGAGCACGGCAGCAGTGCTGAGACCGGCTTTGACTATGCCTTCTTCTATGGCAGGATCCAGCTGTCCACTGTTCCCGATACAGGTTGTGCATCCAAATCCCACAAGGTTGAATCCCAACCGGTCCAGGTATCCCTGCAGTCCGGATTTCTTCAGATATTCACTTACAACTCTTGAACCCGGTGCGAGGCTTGTCTTAACCTTCGCGTTGACAGAAAGGCCCTTTTCTACGGCATTCTTAGCGAGAAGCCCTGCTCCGACCATTACTCTTGGATTGCTAGTGTTTGTACAGCTCGTTATTGCTGCGATGACGATGTCTCCATCGGAAAGTTGCGTATTAGATCCTTTCAGGTTTATCTTTGTGCTCTTCAAATAAACTTCATGCTTTGTCCCCTTCCCGGAAGCTGTATCAGCTGGCTGTTCCATGAATTTCATGAAGCTCCTGCCGATATCCCTCAGATTGGATCTCTGCTGCGGAAGTTTTGGTCCAGAGACGCTCGTCTCTATCTTCGATAGATCCAGGTCTACGATCTCGCTGAACTGCAGGCCCTTCTGCGATCCGTATAGTCCCTGCTTCTGAAGGTAATTCTTGACCAAGTTCACATGCTCCCTTGACCTGCCGGTCATGACCAGATAGTTGATCGTCTCGTCGTCCACCGGGAATAGCGCTAGGGTTGCTCCGTATTCTGGGCACATGTTTGAAAGCGTTGCCCTGTCTGGAAGAGGAAGCTGGCCTATTCCGTCCCCGTAAAACTCGACAAACTTCCCAACAACATTGTGCTTCCTGAGAAGTTCTGTCAGCGTAAGCACAGCATCTGTGGCATTAGTTCCAGAGCGAAGTTTCCCGTGAACATTGACTCCGACAACCTTCGGTGTGGAGATTGTTACAGGCTGGTCAAGCATTGCAGCCTCTGCTTCGATACCACCAACGCCCCAGCCGACCACCCCAAGTCCGTTAATCATTGTTGTATGAGAATCTGTCCCCACCAGGGTATCAGGATAGGCGTATTTTTTGCCGTCCACCTCTGTCGCCATCACCACACTGGCAAGATACTCCAGATTTACCTGGTGCACAATACCCACGGATGGGGGAACAATCCTGAGGTTCCTGAATGATTTCTGCGCCCACTTCAGGAATCTATACCTTTCGGAATTCCTCCCAAATTCCTTAGAGAGGTTTAGCGCAACTGAATTTTCGTTTCCGTAGAAGTCAACCTGGACGGAATGATCTATGACAAGGTCCACAGGTATCTGCGGTTGTATTATCTTTGGATCCTTGCCAAGTTGCTCTGCTTTAGCCCTCATTGATGCAAGGTCAACGATCGCAGGGACGCCCGTGAAATCCTGCATCAGCACCCTTGCAACCTTGAACGGCACTTCAACGTCAGAGGGATCTTTTGGGTTCCAGTTGAGAAGATTCTCAACATCCTCTTCCCTTACTGCTTTTCCATCAAGGTTCCGTATGAGTGATTCCAGAACTATTCTGATAGACAGGGGCAGTCTAGATATCCTACTGCCAGCATTTTCCAGATCGGGCAATGAGAAGTAATGATACGTTTTCCCGTCAGTCTCAAGGGTTTTTTCTATCCTGAATTTTGACTGCATCATAATCACCACAGCATGACAACTTATTTAATTATGATTTTCGATGCTTCCCGCATCCCAGAATATTCTTCCTCATTTCTCCTCAGGTTCCTTTTTCACTGACACATTACCTGTTATGGATCTTTCGCGTTGCATAGGCCTAGCAGTATTGCTGCACTGTGCTCTGGGAAGGACCTGTGTTAAGGCATTTCCATTTGCTCGCTGTTTCAACTGAAGTGAAGGGACTATATCATGGAATTTTGGAAGTTATCCACAGGAATATCCCAATTGAAGGTCTTGTTTGATTCCGCAATATCTCATGCAAAGTCTGATAAATTTAAGTATGTTGAAGTTAATTTAGTTGTATGAATTCTACCATCAAGGACATTGATATTATTGAACTAGGAGAAAAAGGGAGAGAAGTTTCCTCCCCTTGGAGCTCTACCATATTACTGGTCAAGTTGACATCCTCTGATGGTAAGGTTGGCTTCGGGGAAGCTCCGACCACACTCATGACCCTGCCTGTTAAAGAAAGCATGAAGGAGGTGCAGAGGGTATTCTCTGGCGCTGATTTCTTTCAGGTGGAAAGGAACGTGAAGGAATTTTACAGGCACTCGTTTTACCTGTCCAAGTCCATGGAAGCTACGTCTGCACTGAGTGCTTTCGAAATAGCCAGCTGGGATCTCATCGGAAAGGAACTTGGCTCTCCTGTGTACAACCTTATTGGAGGTAAGTTTAGGGACAGGATGAGGGCATATGCGAATGGCTGGTACTCGAACTGCGTTACGTCTGATGATTTTATAAAGAAGGCAAAGGAACTTGTGAGGCAAGGGTTCACGGCAATGAAATTTGACCCCTTTGGTCCCAATTTCGATACAATCACACGAGATGGGCTGGATAACGCAAGAAACATCGTTTCTGGAATGAGGGAGGCTCTCGGTGATAAGATTGACCTGCTCATTGAATGCCATGGCCGCTTCTCCACAAGATCAGCAATTGAAGCTGGAAAGGCACTAGAAGACCTCAATCCATTCTTCATGGAAGAGCCACTTCATCCGGAGCAAGAATTTGGTCTCGCTGAATTCAGGAAAGCTGTTAAGGTTCCTGTGGCGCTCGGGGAACGGCTGCTGAATAAGGTTGATTTTGCCAGGTTTATATCCTCAGGGCTGGTTGATGTGATTCAGCCTGATATCACGAATTCCCTCGGTGTGCTTGAGGGTAAAAAGATAGCTGCGATTGCAGAATCCTTCGGGATACCCGTGGCATTCCATAACGCCTTCGGCCCGATACAGACTGCCGCAACACTGAACGTGGATTATACCATACCGAACTTCCTCATTCAGGAGAGCTTTGAGGCTTTCTGGCCGGATTGGAAAAAGAATCTGGTCAGGTCTGGATACATGCTTGAAAATGGATATTTCACGATGTCTGGAAAACCGGGGATAGGAATTGATATTGATGAAAAGATACTGTCAGACTACAGGATAGACGGTATGGAGCCATTTGATAGTGTTGAGCCTCCATGGGTGGTGTCTGGAACTTACAGGGAGTAGGTTGAATGGTTAAGAAAGGGTCAAAGAGCGAAGAGGAGACGGAAGATCTCCGTAAAACCATAGGGGAGTTAAGGGACGAGATAGCTAGAGCAAAAACAAAGGAGAGAGAGTTGGCTTCAGCTCTCGAATCCAGAGAATCCGAGCAACAGAAAGATGATGATCACACTAGCGTGGGTGCTGTGAAGGAAGAAGGTGACGGAAAAGTCTCTTCTGGAATTCCAAAATTTGACGACCTAGTTTATGGCGGTATTCCTCAGGGAACCAACATTGTGCTTTATGGCCCACCCTTCTCCGAGAAATATCTTTTGGCATATAATTTCATTGCTAAGTCACTTGAAGAGGATGTGCCGATTATTGTTCTGACAGCGGATAAGAACATAAGGGAAATAATGTTTGAGGTTGGAAAGATAACAGAGAAGATCAACGGGTCTGAACAGAAAGGCATACTCAGATTCATAGACGTTTATTCCAGATCAATACAGATCGAAAGTGCATCAAGGTATGCTATCACGCTGGACAGCCCAATGAATATTAGTGCCCTCATGAAGTCTGTAGATCAGATCGCTGCAGATATAAGGAAGAAGTACTCATACTACAGACTATTGTTCTCTTCGCTGACTACTTACGTAACTTTGCTGGATGACCGGACATTCGTGAGGTTCGCCCAACAGTTCTCCCAGAAGAGGAAATCTGAGAACGCTGTGTCTATGTTCCTCCTCGAGGAGGGGCTTTTCGAGAAAAGAGTGTATGAGACCATAAGTTACTTGATGGATGGAGCTGTGGAATTCAGGATGGGATCCACAAGGAACTACCTCAGGGTGATGGGCATGGGAAAGACTAGATCCAGGGAATGGATCGATATATACCCCGAAGAACATGGGTTTAATCTTGGTTCATTCTCTCTTGAGAAAGTAAGGTAGCTTTCTGAGCTTAATCATCTTTTTAAACACATTATTACATGACATCAAGATAAAAATGAGCAGGTTGGTATTACACGAAAGAAACCGGCCTTACGTTGTTAAGGCTGGTGATGAGGAAATTTACCTTTGTGGATGTGGGTTGTCTGCAAACAAGCCGTACTGTGACGGGACGCACAAAAAGACGGTGGATGAAAAATCCGGTGTATTCATCTATGACAACAAGGGAGAAAGGGTGAAAATAGAGTCTTTTTACCAGAATCCATAGGCCTGAATTGGGCCATTATATTTTTCCTGTAGCTGTCACAGAAATTCTCAAGACCACTCAGTCTGCCCGTCAGTCATCACTATCAGTCTAGGCTGAATTCATCATCGTGGTCCATATGCAATTAGACTGGGATTATTAACTTTTTTCCGGGGTAACGTCATGTTTTTTTCTCGTCATATCACGTATAATTTCCCACTGTTCATCGTTCAGCGCCAGGAGATCACTGAACTCTCCAGCTCCTTTCAGCCATTCTCCGCCGTCTATTGTTACAACTTCTCCGGTGATGAATGAGGCATAATCGGATACGAGATACGACGCAAGATCTGTTATTTCGTTCATGTTTCCAAACCTTCCAAGTGGAACCCTTTCTTTCAGCAGATCGGCCATTCCTTCTAGTGGATACAGATTCCTTTTTGTTGCCTCCGTGGGGAAGGGTCCAGGGGCAATCGCCACATGCCTGATCCCGTATCTGGCCCATTCCACGGCCAGAGACCTTGTAACCGCAAGCACTCCAGCCTTCGCCGCCGCTGACGGCACTACGAACGCGGATCCAGTCCAGGAATAAGTGGTCACAATATTGAGAACCACTCCCTTCTGATGGTTCCTGATCCACCGTTTTCCAACCTCCAGTGTCATGTAAATTGTTCCGTGCAGAACAATACCAAGCACAGAATCCACTGCGTGCGGGGAAAGCTTTTCCGATGGCGCCACAAAATTCCCGGCTGCATTGTTCACGAGCACATCTATGCGACCATAATGGTCAAACACAGCATTCACTGCGGCGGTCACGTCATCCGGGTTTCGAACGTCGCATCTTGTCCAGAACCCCTCATAACCAGCTGCGGTCAATTCATCTGCTGCTTTTCTGAGAACATCCTCTCTCCGGCCAAGAATGGCAATTCTGGCTCCAAGGGAGGCAAACTTGTTGCACATTTCCCTACCTATGCCTGTGCCACCGCCCGTTATCAGTATAACCCTGTCCTTCAGTACACCTGGAGAAAACATGATGACTCTAACGTCTATAGAATATAATTAATTCTGTATCCAATGGCCAGGCAGAAATAGGGAGCATCCAATCACAGCATTAATGCCAATCCGAGACGAATGATTGAGAATATTTTGCCTTTCCTTCTTTATGCATTCGCGCAAGGGAACCGTCAAATGTGCTCCTCGCCATCTGAGAATATCTGAACGACCTGCAATTTACAATTAAAACGCATGGTAAAATTGAAAAAAACTTAGGAAATATGAGGAAGCTAGGAATTTATTAAACAATCATCAGTCTTGAAAGATTCAGGAAGATTTACAGTCAGATTCAGTAATACGTAACAGCGAGTATTATCACGACCATGAATGCAAATATCATGTAAATCATGTACCAACCTATTGAGCTGTTCATAAACTTCCGTGTGGCTATCATGCACATTTTCCTGTACCCTCTTCCGACAGAAATCATAGTAAACCAGAATATGTCCATTACCGAAATTGGTTGTTTGTCGTTTCCCATTCTGGTTCTGAGTATCCTTCTCAGCATCAGCCGTATTTCGTTGGCATAGGCAAATGACGTATAATCACTTGAAACCGATCTTCCACCATTCCACACCTCGGCCGTTCTGATTTTCGGATTCTTGAAAACAGCAAAGGCCGCGAGAGAGAAAGCCGTAATAAGCGATATAATGTAATATGGTGATATCAGGCCGAAATCTGCAGATGAGAACCTGGACTCTATCGTGAAACCGTTGAAGACCAGTACAGAGGGTACGCCTCCCCTGAAAATCACCGGAACGAAAAGCACTGAAAACACGAACATTATGAGGATTGTGACCCCAATACCGAATACCGTTATCGTTTCTATTTTGCTGGCGTGCCCTTTCCTGACCCTGAACAGTGCTGTGAATGACAGTATTTTCATCATGGCACCCGTTATCATACCTTCCGAAATAGCGATCACGGATCCTACTATTATGGCAATAATTCCGATGTATCCGCCAATATATGCCTGCATGAAGAAGGATTCAAGCAGCATCCATACTGCCACTCCACCTATTGCAGGAAAAAGCCCCGAAAGGGACAGAGTAGAAAGCAGCGTACCTATTCTCATCCACCTGTCCTCAGGAACCCTGGTCTCTCCAAAATATTCTCCTCTTGTACTTCCAATGGAAAGGAAAAGACCTGTCTTCGATACGGCGTGCGCCATTGCAAATATTATTATGGTAATCAGGACGAACTCCTTGAGGACGGCACTGTCTGTGACAAGGTATAGGCCGAAGGCTGCCAGGATTGCCGCCTGATTCTCTATGGTGCTGAACCCACCGAGCATTTTCATGTTCTCTGATATGTAGGCATAGATGGAGGCAAACAAAATTGAAATGCTTCCTATTATAAGAAAGAGAATACCAATGTAAACCAGCTCGGGACTGGTGGCGCTCAGGAATACCATCCTGGTTATGAGGAAGACCCCCATCAGTGTCATTGTCGCACTGAATACAGCCGAAGCATTTGCCGGTGCATTTCCATGGGCTATTGGAAGCCATTCGCTTATCATGAATGGAGACATGCCCATCTTTATCAAGGCTCCAAATGATATCAGAAGCAGTGGAACATAACTAGTAAGAGGGATAAAGCCGAAGGTCGAATTCCCGGACAGGAAAAATGAAGATATGGCGCCAGCAATTATAAGCACGGTGCTGAACTCACTGAATGTCATGAAAGCAAATGCAGGACCCCTTTCTGATTTGTTCAGTGCAACTATGGCATAAGATGGCACCGACATTATTTCCCAGCCGGAAATCAGCGCAAGATAATTGTTGGATACCAGTATGATCGACATCCCCATTACTGTTAGGGATATCAAGGACGCAAGCCATTTTCCGTACTTCTCTCCATACGACAGCGAAAAGATTCCGGCAAAGACCCAAACAATCCCAGCAATGATGGAATAATATGAAAGATAATCACCGAGTATAAACTGTGTAGCTGCGAACACTATCGAGGATGCGGTCAGTGTGACGTAAGAGGCTTTCCGATTGAACAATCCGATCAGGGCCGCTATGCCGAAAAGCGCTGGACCTAGGAAGGCAAGCATGATTAATGCACCTCCCCACTGCGTGATCCAGAATCTATGTATTTGTTTGTGTTTCCCAAGGCAGCATTGATAGCGGCCAAAACAGTATAAGGCGAAGGAGGACATCCCGCGATCTCAACATGGTACTTTTCCCTGTCCAGTGGAGAATCTCCCATAATGCCTCCAGTCACTGCGCACGCTCCAAGTGCAATGACCAGCTTGGGTTCTGGCATTGCTTCATATGCTTTTTCCAGTGCGTCTTTCATCCCTGCTGTCATGACACCCATGACAACAATAGCGTCGGCATGACGAGGGGTGTTTACGAGGAATATGCCAAGACGATTTGCATCATACTGCGGAGAAAATATGCTTAGCAGCTCCATGTTGCAGGATCCGCATGCACCCGAATCCAGCGGGAAAATGTGTAATGATTTACTGAACATGTCATATTTCCTTTTGACCGCGAATATATCCTGATCACCTGTTGGCTGTAAATCAGGCAAACATCTACGGCAGAATATGCATTTCTCCCTGATCCAGCCTTCAGGCGTTATGGCATCTGCTGGGCAGTTACCTCCATTGATCCCCACAAGAGCCGACGGCCATAACGGTGCTGTATCCGGAGCTTCCGAAGGAAACTTTTCAGTCTTTATCCCTTTCTTCAGCCCTTTCAGGAACCACAAATTGCTCACTGTATCACCACCGCGAGCTCAGAAGCCCAAATGCCAAAACTCTCCCAATTAAAGTGAAAATCTGTAAAAATATTACCAGCCATAGACGCCCGGAATGCTTCAATATTAAGCAAGGAAGGTGAAGAAAACTGAAGATCCTCTATCCTACCATCCCTTATGTTGACATAATAGAAGAGGTCCCCCTGTGGGCTCTCAACTCTTGCCGCGCCATCGCCGCTTCTACTCTCTGTTCTGGCTGAGGGGGAATTTCCAATGTTTCTAAGGGCTTCACATACCATATCGGAGGATGAAAGGATTTCCCTGCTTCTTACATAAAATCTACCGAA